>JBDLWG010000334.1:0-8429 GCA_039804385.1 Bacteroidota bacterium | reverse complement strand
CAAAGAAACCAAGCTAAAATTTTGCTACTTGCCAAACTTAAATTACTTTTGTCCAAAATTAACAAAAAATTGAGCTATGAAGAATCACATCGGAAAAATATTATTTTTCGCGGTTGTATCTGTTGCTTTGAGTTGCAAAGGCAAGAAAAAAGAAAAAGAAGCAGCTGTTGCAGCGATTGACCCGATTGAAGCGGCAGTCAAGGCGCAATGCAATACTTGGAATTCGGCGAATAGCATCAAAGATGCCACTTTGCTCGGCACGATTTACGCCGATACCTTGGTCAATTTCTACGGAGAAGCCAAAAAAACAAGGGATTTTTGCGTCACAGACCAACATAATTGGTTTGCCAAACATCCTGACGCGTCTCAATCCATTGCGGGTGACTCGATTCGCATCGAAAAATTGACGAATGATACGTTGAAAGCGTATTTTACGAAAGAGTTGACGCTCGAAGGCAAAGTGCGTGAATTACCTTCTTATTTGAAATTTTTGAAAATCGGCAGTGCGTATCTAATTGTTGCGGAAAGTGAAGTCGGCATGGAGCCTGTCGCTAAACCAAAGGCAGTGGCAAAACCCGCAGCGAAACCTGTGGTAAAAGCACCTGCGAAACCTGTTAAAAAATAATTATTCAACACATAGGAGCATAGGAGGACAGAGGCACATAGGGGTAAACTTTATTTAACGCACTTTTTTAGATGCAAAGCATTCAAAAACAATAAATTAAATCTAAAAAAATATTTTTATACATTTCCTAAACGATTTATCAAAAAACTTGCGTCAAGTTTCAAACTTGACGCAAGTTATGCTCGAATGGATTTACAAATCAATTGAAAAATGTATATAAAAGATTACTCTATGTGTCCTATGTCCCCTTATATCTCCTATGTGTTTTAAACCAATCGTATAAACAAATGAAAATCAAGGCAGACGGCATTACGAATTTAACAGATGCGCGTTATTTCGCCGCCAAAGAAGTGGCTTATTTGACGTTCCATTTCACAGAAGGCGCGGCGGATTACATCAATCCGTCGATTGCGAAAGCGATTGCGGCTTGGGTGGAAGGCGTGTCTATTGTTGGAAAATGGGCGCGTTTATCCGTTTCCGAAATCAATGAATGGGCTCATTTATTAAGTTTGAATGTAGTACAAATTGATGAATTTTTAAGGTCTATTCATACGGAACCGCTTCAAGTGCCTGTTATCAAACGTTTTGTGGTGGAAACGACGACTGATTTGGCAACATTGCGGGCGGAAATGCTGCATTTGAAACACATCGTACTTGCATTTGAATTGGATTTTGAAAACATAGATTGGAATGATTTAAAACAAAAACGCACCCTTATCAGCTTACATGATTTGAAACAATTGGCGCATGATTTTAAAATTATTTTTAAAATTAATGTTCAATCTGCTGATATAGAATCATTTAAATTTAAAATCAAACCATACGCCTTAACCCTTTCGGGTGGCGAAGAAGAACAAGTTGGCGTAAAATCATTTGATGAATTAGACGCTATTTTTGATATTTTGGAATCTTGAATCCCTCTTTTGAAGCATGAAAAACCTTGAAGATTTTTTATCAGTCATTGATAAGTCATTGAAAGACAATACTTTTGTCAAAATGACCCTTGCCAAACCCACCGCAAATGGAGGTGATTTAAAAAATATTTACCTTCGTCCTGTCGAAATTAAACGACAATTGAAATTGGCTTGTACGCACCGATACGCGACCCGCGATGAAGTCAAAAATTTGGATATTCCAACAAGTTTGCAAACGTTAGAACAGCGATTGACCCATGATTTTCTCCATGCCGATTTGTTCCTGATTTCAGAACAAATTACGTTTTTATGGAATAAAAAAAAGGAAGTAACTTTTGTCATCAAAAAAAATAGTACCGCACTTGAACCCATTTCCACCCAACATGACCGTTCCAAAAGTCGATTATTGGATGCTAAACAATTGTATTTCAATCGATTAGAAATTACGGATTTGGAAGGTAATGTTACTAAAAATGGTCAAAAAAAATTCAAACAAGTCAATCGATACATTGAAATTATAGATGATTTGTTGCGTGAAAATCCGTTACCAATAGATGCACATATTGCCGATATGGGTTGTGGAAAAGGTTTATTGACTTTTGCTTTATACGATTTTTTGACGGTGCGCAAAGCGATGAATCCTGTGGTTCAAGGTTTTGAATTACGCGCTGCCTTGACGGATGCTTCCAATGAATTAGCTCAAAAATGCCATTTTGTAAATTTAAATTTCGTAACAGCCGATATTTTGAATTTTAATTCGGAACGATTGGATATGTTGATTGCGTTACACGCTTGCGATACGGCTACGGATATTGCGATTGCGAAAGGGATTCAATCCAAAGCGGCGATTATCATGGTCGCGCCGTGTTGCCATAAGCAGATTCGCAAGGTGATGAATGTGCAAAATGAACTGCGCCCTGTGTTGAAACATGGGATTTTGGAGGAAAGACAGGCGGAATTGATTACGGATGGGATTCGCGCCTTGTTGATGGAGGCGCATGGTTACCAAACGAGCGTTTTTGAATTTATTGAAACCGAACATACGCCTAAAAATGTGTTGATTGTGGGCATCCGCAGTCGTCCGAATTTGGAGGCATTGAAGCAAGTGGCGGCGATAAAAGCAAGTTTTGGCATCGAAAAGCATTTTTTAGAGACGCTCATTTGAATTAGGGGGTCTGAATTAGGATTTTTAGGATTGGAAGGATTAAAAGGATTGATTTTCAATCCTTTCAATCCTAAAAATCCTAATTCAAACCCCTAATTCAACAAAAAAGATTAAAAGGATTGGAAATCAATCCTTCCAATCCTAAAACCCCTAATTCAAACCCCTAATTCAACAAAAAAGATTAAAAGGATTGGAAATCAATCCTTTCAATCTTTCCAATCCTAAAAATCCTAATTCAAACCCCTAATTCAGACCCCTAATTCAACAAAATGGAAAGTAATCCGCCCCCATTTTAAAACCATTTTTTTGTAAAAACGCTTCAATTTCGAGTTGCCCACTCGGTTGTGCAACAGCCGTGATGATTTGAGGATGCTTTAAATGTAAAATATTTTCATAATGGGTTAATTTTTGATTTTCAATGATTTGACCCACTTTTCGCAGATTATTCGTGACCCAATGCAGCAAATGTGGTGGCACATGGATTTTAAAAGCCCGAATTAACGTTTTGCCCTTATCTCCGCCGCCCCAAAGCACCAATGGGCGATTAATGTCAAAATTTAATTTTAAAAAATAATTTATTTTCAAATTAAAATATTGATTAGAAGCATAATTCGGGTCATTACGCGAAGTACGCGTTGCCGAATCGCGCCAATAATGAATTGGGAAATCCGTATGCGCCGCGATAGTATATTTTTGTTCATAAAATCGAAAGCATAAATCATAATCTTCTGGATACGTATCGGGTTCAAAACCACCGCAAACCACCAAATCCGCCCGCCGCAACAGCCAACAAGGAGAGGGCAAAACGCATTCTTTATAAATTTGCTGCCAAGATTGCCCCGTTTCCATCCATTCATTGAGCCAATTTTGATACCGAATATACCCATTTTGTACCATCGTCTCGGAGAAATAAGCCACTTTCCCAGTGGCTATCGTACCAAGAGGATGATTTAAAATAATATTTTTTAAAATCTGTAACTTATTGACATTCATTATATCATCCGAATCCATCCGCGTTATATACGCGCCCGAACTCTGCGAAAAGGCTTTGCGCAAAGCAGGAATAATCCCTTTTCCAAAATGCCCAAAAACTTGAATGCGTGCATCGCGTTGCGCATAAGCGCGTAATATTTCAAGAGAATCATCGGTCGAATGGTCATCAACTGCAATTAATTCCCAATTCGATTCGGTTTGATTCAAAATCGAATCCAAACAGGCAGGCAAAAAAGCAGCCGTATTAAAAACAGGCATTAATATTGAGATTAAAGATTCTTTCTGTGACATCATCAGGTACTATTTTAAAAAATGTAAAAGTATTGTTAATTTTATTTTAAAAAATAAATTATAAAATCATACATTTGTGCGCTGTTTGGTGCGAAATTGCGCTAATTATT
Source organism: Bacteroidota bacterium (assembly GCA_039804385.1). Lineage (GTDB taxonomy): Bacteria > Bacteroidota > Bacteroidia > Chitinophagales > Saprospiraceae > JAAFJT01. Next base: position 4,331 of record JBDLWG010000334.1, on the reverse strand, counting down.
TCGGGTTTAATGCGCTATGATATTTTTTTTAATGATTTTAATCGTTTCAAACGCACTAAATCAGCACAAATGTTGTTTATTGCAGTGAAGGTTTTATATCTGTTATTCATTTTTTTTAAAAAAATATTTCAGCGAAATGGATTTAATGAAATTGTTGCAAGGGCAACTTACAGAGCAAGTCATCGGGCAATTGAGCAATCAACATGGCATCCCTGAACAAAAAACGGGACAAGCGGCGAATGCCATTATGTCTGTATTGATGGGCGGTTTGGCGAAAAATGCTTCTACCCCACAAGGCGCGGCGGCTTTGGACAAGGCTCTTGGAAAACATCATGACGGCAGTGTTTTGGACAATATTATGGGGCTTTTGGGCGGTGGCGCGAAAGAAAATCCTGCACCTCCTGCTATGGGTTTTGATGCAGGCGGTTTGCTTGGCAGCATTTTAGGCGGCGGCGGCAACTCCGCAGCAGGCAATATCTTAGGTAGCATTTTGGGTGGCGGCGGTGCGTCAAGCCAAAAGACAACAGATGGTGCGGGCATTTTAGGACATATTTTGGGGGCGCAACAAAGTGGTGCGATTGCTAAAATCGCAGGCATGTTGGGCATTGACCAAGGGAAAGTATTAGGCATGATGATTCAAATGGCTCCAATGATTATGGGCGTATTGGGTCAGCAAAAACAAGCACAAGGGTTAGGTGCAAGTGCCTTGTCTTCGGTTTTGGCAAGCAGCGTTTCGGGTGCATCCAAAGGTGGCAGTAATCCATTTATCGGCATCGCAACCCAGATGTTGGACAAAAATGGCGATGGAAATATTACAGATGACTTGTTAAATATGGGCAAAGGCTTTTTAGGCAATATGTTCAATAAGAAATAACGATTTGGTTATGAATGATTTACATTAAAACAAAATTGCGCACATGTAACAATGGGCGCAATTTTTATAAGGGAACATACCGTTTGGAGGGTTTGAAACCCTCCAAACGGTGTTGTCCATTATGGAACATTAATCACTTAATTCTTAAAAATGTTTTTTATTCCCAATAAAACATTGTAGATTTGCCCCGCTTTCGACGAAAGCATTTTATTCATAAAAAATCATATATTAAACTTCCGAAATTCATGCGTAATTACGAAGTAACATTCATCGTAGATCCAATTTTGTCCAGCGATGATGTAAAAGGGACGGCTCAAAAATATGTTGATATGTTGACTGCTGAAAAAGCGGGGATTGTCCATATTAATGAGATAGGTTTGCGTCAATTGGCGTATCCGATTAACAAGCGTCAATCAGGCATTTACTATTGTGTCGAATTTGAAGCGGTTGATGGAGCATTTATAGGCAAAGTGGAATTGGCACTCCGCCGGGATGAGAAGATTTTGCGTTATTTGACGGTATCGTTAGACAAGTTTGGTGCAAAATACAATGAAGACAAACGCGCTGGCAAAATTGGTGTTACCAAGAAAAAAGAACGCAAACCGGAACCAGAGCAACGTCCAGAACGGCCTGCTCGTCCAGAACGCGCTCCAAGACCTGAGCGTACGGAGCGAACAGAGACCAGAGTTGCTGAACCTGCTCCAGTTGTCTAAACAAAAATTCTATTAACCCATAAAAGCTTTCTTCAAAAATGGCTTCTAAAGACGACATCAAGTTCCTAAGTAATCCAAGTTTAGGACAAAATCGCAAGAAATATTGCCGCTTTCAAAAATTCGGTATCAAATATATTGATTATAAAGATGAGAATTTTTTGTTGCAATTCATCAATGAGCAAGGTAAATTATTGCCGCGCCGTATCACGGGCAACTCTTTGAAATATCAACGCAAAGTATCGGTTGCAGTCAAACGGGCGCGTCATTTGGCGATATTGCCGTTTGTAGCCGATTTGATGAAATAACTTTTTTCTTATTTTTTGAAGCATAAAATTTTGTTAATAGTGTCATTATCCTAATTTTATGCTTTAAAGTCTTTAAATTAACAATCCGAAGATGGAAATTATACTGTTAAAAGATGTGGATAAAGTGGGCGATAAGGATACCATTGTCAAAGTAAAAGACGGGTATGGTCGCAATTTTTTGATTCCACAAAAATTAGCGATTGTGGCAAATGCGGGCAATCGCAGTCAATTGGCAGCTAAAATGCGCCGTTCTGACGCTAAAGAAAATTTGTTGTTGGACACGTATCGCCAACAAGCGGCAGCAGTCGATGGTAAAACCGTCACGATTCACTCGAAAGCGGGTACCAGTGGTAAAATTTTTGGTAGTGTGAGCGTTCCACACGTATTAAATGCGTTGAAATCTCAATTGGGTGTTGAAGCAGACCGCAAAAAAGTGGTTATGGGCGACATCAAAGAATTGGGTTCTCATGCCGTTACCATCAATTTCCACAAACAAGTGGCTGCTACGTTCAACGTAGAAGTGGTGGGCGAAGAAGCGAGATAATTTATTTACCGCGCTATTTTCAGTCTTTTAAAGTCGTCGAAGTTGCAACTTCGACGACTTTTCTGTGTTGTATTGACAACAACGTTTGGAGGGTTTGAAACCCTCCAAACGTTTTATTTATTTGATAATCAATATCTTATATAATTTTTTTAATCAAAAATATGAACAAAATCGTATCTTATGCACTCCTTTTGGCGAGTTGCTGCGCGAGTAGTTGCGTCCTTCATTCGGTCACGATGATTGATACCGCTAAAACATTCGTTTTGGGCGAAGGTCAACATGGTGTTTACAACGCAACCATCAAAAATATTGGCATTGCTGCCGTCGAAGTCTTCCAAAAAGAAGCCGAAAATGCGCCTACATCCATCGGCGTATTGCAACCTGATGCCGAAAAATCGTATCGTGTAGGCGGTACGACCACGATTTTATTCAAAAATATTGGGCAACGACAAGCTCAAATTAAGATTAAATTGTTGGGAGACAAACAATTAAGCATGGGTTATAAAAACAATTAGCCCGTTTTTAAACTTATTTTGTCAAAAAGCGTTACCTTTGGGCGTAGATTCATTCTAAATAGAAATTTTTTCATCACAACGCATTCAAAAAAAAGAAAATGGAAGCAACGGCAAAAAGCCCTGTTTTGTTATACACGGAGCAGACTCCCAATCCAGAATCCTTGAAATTCGTCACCAATAAAATGTTGTATCGCGGCACCGCAGATTTCCGCGAACCTGAGTTGGCGGTGGATTGGTCTCCTTTGGCAACCGCGCTTTTTGGCTTGCCCTATGTGAAAGGCGTGTATATTTGCAACAATTTCGTGACGATTAGCAAAGAATTTAACTATGATTGGTCGGAAATCATGTTAAAAATCAAAGAATTTATTAAAAATTATGTGGAATCGGATGGCGTGATTCTCCAAGAAGGTTTTGCAGAAGCGATGGCAGCGATTGAAGCGCAAACGCCTCAGTATCAAGGAGATGATGCCGAATTAGTAGTTCGGATTAAAGAATTAATTGATACGTATGTCAAGCCTGCGGTGGAAATGGATGGTGGAAATATCGAATTTAAAGCCTTCGATAAAGGGACGGTGTATGTCGTTTTGCAAGGTTCATGCAGTGGTTGCCCGTCTTCAACCGTGACGTTGAAAGCAGGGATTGAAGGGATGTTGACGCGGATGATTCCTGAAGTGAAAGAAGTGGTATCGGAAGCAGGATAGTTATACCTTAGATTGAACCTAAATAAACGGTGTTATAAGTAGTTCAATTGAAAGAACCAATCCAAAAGGTCGGCGAGGTTGCAACCCTATCCATTACCCACAGAATCAAAAAGGTGCGTAGCACCGCAATATTTGTAGAAAAATCGGTAGCATTCGCATCGTTTCCACCAATATTACGGTGCGACGCACCTCCAAAACGGGTTTATCCATCATTTTTCTACAAATGTTGCAGTGCTACGCACCTTTTTATTTTGCAGAATGATTTTAATGCCAATAATCATTCTGTGGGTAATGGATAGGGTTGCAACCTCGACGACTTTGGCGCGTCTTTCTTTAGAATCAAAGCCAATGAATATGCTGAATTTACCCATTTTAAACCAACTTTTGTCTGCAAAAAACATTTTATTAGTCGGCATGGGTGGCGGCTACGACATTTTTTGCGGCATGCCGCTTTATCATGACCTCCGAAAAGCAGGCAAAAACGTCCTTCTCGGCAATTTAACGACTTCGCAATTGCCCAAAAACACAGCAGGTGAACAACTGAATCCTCATTTGGTAGGCATTGGCTCCACCAATAGTGGTTTTTTAAAACGCCTCTCCCTTGCTAAAACCGAGAAACCCATTCATGCTTGCGAGCAACATTTAGTCGAATTTCTCGCCCATCATTATCCTGATAAAC
>JBDLWG010000333.1:0-12799 GCA_039804385.1 Bacteroidota bacterium | reverse complement strand
AAATACAATATTGTTGTGTGGGCATGTTGCGAAACATCCTGCACGGAGCATCTACAAAGTATTACCAAAACTATATTTATAAAAATTTAAACTAATTTTCCGTGCCTGTATTCACTTTTACGCTTAAACCCATTATTTTCAGAATCTTACAAATTGTAAAAAAACATACTAACTTGATAGCGAATACCCTGTTATTTTGTTTTTTCTTTCCGTTCACTGGGCATACACAATTGCCAGCCGCCGCCGATTCGGATGGGACTCGTTTTTTCATGGAAACGGCTTCGCCCCGTCCCTTGACGGATACCCTTCCCATGATGGAAATGTCCACAAATACGCATGCCAACAAGTTCGGTATGCGCGTAACCCAACAAACCACTAAAAAAGAGACTGCACAAAATTTAGAAAAAGAATTTAGAGCCGTTTGGATTAGCACGGTGCAGCGCGTTGATTTCCCTGCGCAACTTACAACTAAACCAGAGTTGTTAAAAAAAGAATGGTTGCAATTATTACAATTTTATAAATCATTGAATATCAATGCTGTAATCGTGCAAGTGCGCCCTTGTGCGGATGCGATTTATCCTTCCAAATTAGTGCCTTTTAGCAAATTTATCACAGGAAAATCAGGTAAAGGGTTGGATAATAATTTCGATTTATTGCAATTTATGGTGGAAACATCTCATGCGGCAAAGATGGAATTTCATGCTTGGATCAATCCATTTCGGGCATTGGTGGATAACGATACCCTCAATCTGGCACCAAATCATGTTTTTAAAGCGCATCGAGATTGGGTTTATAAGTACGGCAAAGAGTATCAATTAAACCCTGGAATCCCAGAAGTGCGACAACATTTTTTGGAGGTAATTGGCGAATTAGCGGCAAATTATGATATTGATGCGGTACACTTTGACGATTATTATTATCCGTATAAGATTCAAAATGAGGAAATTGATGATTCTTTAACCTATGTCAAATATGGTAAAAATTTTAAAAATATCAAGGATTGGCGGCGAAATAATATTAATTTAGTCATCGAATCGGTTTATAAAAAAGTTAAATCTATTGATTCGACGATGCAAGTGGGTGTGAGTCCGTTTGCCGTCTGGCGCAACAAGGAAACGGATAAAACAGGGTCAGACACCAAAGGCGGTCAACAATGTTATGATGATTTATATGCAGATGTATTGAAATGGCTTAAAAACGATTGGGTCGATTATATTGCTCCAGAAGTGTATTTTCACATTGGTCATCCGCAAGTCGATTTCAAAAAAGCAGTGAATTGGTGGCTCAAAAATCGGTATGGTAAAAAAATGTATATTGGATTAGCCTTATACAAAATCAACAATACCAAGTATCCTGAATGGGCTGAACCCGACCAAATTCCCAATCAAATTGAATTTTTACGTCAATTTCCAGACATCAAAGGTTACATGCTTTTTAGTTCTAAACAATTGATAGAGAATCGTTTAGGGGTAACGGATATTTTAAAATATCAATATTTCAATGATTCGCGGATTGCGAGTAAAGCAGTAGGTGCGCCTTCGATTCACGCGATGCCGAAAAAGAAATCGCTGCCTGCTTCCGCGCCTTCTAAAACATTGCCTTTGGAAACTTTGGGGGCGAGCAAAAAAAAGCCGCGCTCGTAAATTCGAGCACAAAGTGCGGCAAGTTGCAACTTGCCGCACTTTTTTACCAGCAATCGTGCATTTCAAACCTCTTTTTTAGTCGAATTTTAGAGCAATTTTGGCGTAAAACCTTGTATTTCAATCCTTAAACCTTGTATTTTTGTTTCAAAAATCAAGAAGATGTCCAAAAATATATTAGAAATTCAAGATGTCGTAAAGGCTTACGACAAATATATCGCTGTTGATAAAATTCGTTTTGACATGCCCGAAGGTTGTATTTTTGGGATGTTGGGACCGAATGGGGCGGGCAAAAGCTCCTTAATTCGGATGATAACAACAATTACACGCCCTGATTCAGGCAAAATTTACTTTGATGGGGAGCTTTTAAACGAATCGCATCCCACTCGAATCGGTTACATGCCTGAAGAACGCGGGCTTTACAAAACGATGAAAGTCGGTGAACACCTCCTTTATCTGGCGCAGCTCAAAGGCATGAAACGCGCTGATGCTTTATCCGAATTGAAAAAATGGTTTAATAAATTGGATATTTTGAGTTGGTGGGACAAAAAAGTAGAAGAATTGTCGAAAGGCATGCAGCAAAAAATACAATTTGTGGCAACGATCATTCACCGTCCTCAATTATTGATTCTCGACGAACCTTTTTCAGGACTTGACCCTATCAATGCCGAATTATTGAAAAATGAGATTGATGCGTTGCATCATCAAGGCACAAGTATTATTTTTTCGACGCATCGGATGGAACAAGTAGAGGAGATTTGTGACCGCATTATCCTCATCAATAAAGGACGTAATGTATTGGAAGGCAGCGTAAAAGATATTAAAAATAAATTTAAAGAAAATTTATTTGAAATACAATACGAAGGAATTTTACCAACTGATTTAAATTCCCGCGCACAAGTCACAAAACAAACAGCAAATTGTTTAATCGTTCAATTGCCAACGGATAAAGATTCAAATATTTTATTGCAATATTTGATGCAAAATGGGGTTTATATCACCGCTTTCCGCGAGATTTTACCTTCGTTGAATGAGATTTTCATCAAACAAGTGGGCGATACAAATTGAAATGCGCCAAACGCTTCGTAGTCAGGAATTTTATTTTCCGACTACGAAGTGTTTTGGCATAAAATTCAAAAATTCTTTTACTTTTGTATTGGCAAAATCATTTCATCGTCAAATCCTTAAAATAAACCAATGAATCGTTCCGAATATTTCAACTACATTGAAGAAAAGTTAAATTTACTGGCATTACGCATTCAATCGAAAGGACGACTTAATATTTTAGATTTTCATACCCATTCTGAAAACTTCTATCCTTACTTTTTGAATCACCTTTATGGTTGGAGTGTCTCAAATATGAATGTTTTCAAACAAAATGTGGAAGGTATTGATTTAATAGATGATGATAATCAGTTTGTAATTCAAGTATCCGCAACGCATGACAAAAGAAAAGTCGAAAAATCTTTAGACAAAAAAATTTTAGAAAAATATAGCAACTACACCTTTAAATTTATTTCGATTGCGCATGATGCCGATAATTTACGAAATATGTCTTTTAAAAATCCTTATAGTATCCAATTTGAACCTCAAACAGATATTATTGATAAAAAAAATATATTGAATAGTGTATTAGCATTAGATATTGATAATCAAAAGAATATCTTTCATTTTATTAAAAAAGAGTTAGGTAATGAGACTGATTTTATAAAATTAGATTCCAATATGGCAACGATTATCAATATTTTGGCTAAAGAAAATTTAAGCGATATAACGACTGTCAATAACCTACATTTTAGCATTGATGACAAAATTACCTATAATCAATTGATTAAAACCCAACCCATTATTATGGATTATGTAGTGCATCATTTTCAATTGGATGGAAAATACAAAGAATTTGATACACTTGGGTTGAATAAAAGCCGTTCTGTGTTACAGTCCATCCGAAAAATGTATTTTGAAGCAAAAACAGAAACGGATCATGCAGATAAGGTTTTTTCGTTAGTAATAGATAAATTAATACAAAAAGTTAGAAATAGTGCTAACTTTGTCCAAATTCCAATCGAAGAATTAGATTTATGTGCCAATATTGTGGCGGTAGATGCCTTCATTCGTTGTAAAATTTTTGAAAATCCAGCAAATTATCGATTCAATCATGCTACTTCCTGACAATATACATCCAGAAAATACCATCTATTATAATGGTGCAATGGTATTACAAGCGTTGCAAAAACGGGACAAACAGCCTTTATTAGACTTGTTTCAACAGGTCAAACAACAACAAAAGATGTCATTTCCCATTTTTATACTGTCATTAGATTGGTTGTACTTGATTCAAATTGCTATTTTAAATCAAAATGGAGAAGTTCAGCTATGTTCTTAAAATCGTTAACTATATCGAAAGCGGATGCCATGATTCGAGAAATCCATTTCCGAATGGGGCTGAATTTAGTCGTGGATGAAACCCCAATCGTACAGGATACGAGTACGGGAAATGATGTCGGCAAGACAACCGTCTTAAAGCTGATAGATTTTTGTTTGGGCGCAAAAGCAAAAGGCATTTATGTGGATCCTGAATCCAAAAAACAGGAGTATGCTTTGGTTAAAGATTTTTTAATAAAACAAAAAGTTTTAATAAAATTGGTATTGACAAACGATTTGGATGCTCCCGATGCATCTGAAATCGTGATAGAGCGTAATTTTTTAGCGAGAAAAGAATTGATTCGGCGCATCAACGGACAAGATTTAACCGAAGATGAATTTGAAATGAAGCTAAAAACAACGGTTTTTCCTGCACATGAGGCTGCAAAACCCACTTTTCGGCAAATTATTTCCCATAATCTTCGATATGAAGATGAAAGTATTACTAATACGTTGCGCACGTTGAATCCATACTCAACCGATGCAGAATACGAAACATTGCACTTATTTTTATTGGGTTGCGATGTTATGAGTGGGAATTTAAAACAATCTCTTTTAAATAAAATTTCGCAAGAACAGACTTTTAAAAAAAGATTAGAAAAACAACAAACCAAAACCGCTTATCAAACCGCATTGGCACTTTTGGAAGAAGATATTAAAAAAATAAATCAAACAAAAGCTCTTTTAAACGTAAATGAACGTTTTGAACAGGATTTAGATGAATTAAATGGGTTGAAATATCAAATTCACAAAGTGAGTCAAGAAATTAGTAAATTGACGATTCGGATAGATATGATTCGAGAAGCGAAACAAGAGTTGGAAGCAAGTGTTTCTAAAATGGATGTGAAACAATTGAAAGTTATTTATCAGCAAGCAACGCAACAAATCGCCAATATTCAGAAAACATTTGAAGATTTAGTTGATTATCATAACCTTATGATTGTGGAAAAAGTGCGATTTATTACACAGGAGTTGCCAATGCTAGAGAAAACGCTTGTATCGAAAAAGAATTATTTGCAAAATAGGTTGATAGATGAAAAAAAATTAAGTGTTAAAATTGTAAAAACGGATTCTTTTGAAATGTTGGAACAATTAGTAGCAGAATTAAATGAAAAATTTAGGAAAAAAGGAGAATATGAAAAAATTATTCAACAATTAGAGGAAATTGAAAAGGAAATAGAGCAATTAAATCAACAGTTGGAGGAAATTGATAATCAGCTTTTTTCAGATGATTTTGAACAATTGCTTAAAAACAAAAAAGATAAATTTAATAAGTATTTTGCGGCTATTTCCAGAGAGTTATATGGCGAACAACAGGCGTTGAATTACGATATTGTGGAGAATAAAAAAGGTCAAAAATTATATAAATTTACTACGTTTAATGTGGATAAACCGAATTTAAGTTCGGGTAAGAAGCAAGGTGAAATTTCTTGTTTTGATATTGCGTATATTTTGTTTGCCGATGAAGCCAACATTCCGTGTCTGCATTTTATTTTGAATGATAAAAAAGAATTGATGCACGATAATCAATTGGTAAAAATTGCTGGTTTAGTTCAAAAAAATAAAATACAGTTTGTGGCTTCTATTCTTAAAGATAAATTGCCTTTAGAAATTAATGATGAACAATATTTTATATTGAAACTATCGCAATCTGACAAATTATTTAAAATAGAAGCAATAGAAGAAGCGAAATAGGAACGCGCCAAACGCTTCATAGTCAGGGATTTTATTTTCCGCGATTCGCGGAAAATAAAATCCCTGACTACGAAGCGTTTGGCGCATTTCATTTTTAGATGCAAGTAAAATTAAAAGTATTATTTTTGCGATTCCAATTATTTAGGTATTCTTTTTTTCAAAAATAATTCAAATTTGACCTTGCAAACCGATAATTCTATGCCTTTCATCGATGCGCAGTGCGCACAAGGCACACGTCATGGACAATTTACGGCAAATACGATGTTTACGGATATTTCTGGTTTCACGGCTTTGACGGCGCAACTCATGCGACAAGGCAAGGAAGGAGCAGAGATTTTATCTCATATTTTGAATGCGATTTTCGGTTCTTTGGTACAAATTGTTTATGATTCGGGTGGATTTATTCCCCATTTTGCAGGGGACGCATTCATGTCGATTTTCCCAAATGAAACAAATAGTAGCGAAAATGTTTTAGAAACAGCCTTTAAAATCCGTCGTTTTTTTGAAGAAAATCCTGTTCAAACCACTCGTTTTGGCAATTTTCGGGTCAAAGTGCGGATTGGCTTATCGTTTGGCAAGGTCGAATGGAGTTTGACCAAACAAAATGTGGTTTGGTTTCGCGGTCAAGCGATTGATGACGCTGCTACGGCACAACGCGCTGCACAACCGCATGAACTTTTGGCAGACGCGCTTTTCAGAAAACAGTTTGATAATTACGAGTTGCGTTACACGATACAGGAAGCGCGGTGGCTGTTGCGGGCATTGAACACGGCTCCGAAAACGGCGCAAATCCCTTTAATTTCTAAGCATCAATCCGAATTTAGACAGGCGATTGCGGTCTTTATTATGGTCGAAGAAAATACTGAAATCATTGATTATCAACGATTTAATATTTTTGCTGAAATCGTTATTGACCATTTTCAACAATTTTCGGGTTCTTTCAAAGAAATCGATTTTGGGGATAAAGGGGCGTTATTGGTTGGTTTTTTTGGTGCGCCTGTGGCGTTTGAAAATGATGAAATGCGAGCATTGGAATTTGCATTGAGTTTGAAAAAGGAGTTGACAACCCTACCGAATCATCATTTCAAGTTTAAAATGGGGATGACGACAGGGCTTGCGTATGCAGGCGAAGTGGGCGGAGTTGCCCGCCGACAATATGCAATTGCAGGTAAATCCGTGAATCTTGCAGCTCGTATGGTGCAAAATGCCAATTGGGGTGAAATCGTCACAGATGCACAAATCGCTAAGAATCAACATTTTATATTTGAAAAAAAAACGACGATTCAATATAAAGGTTTTGCTGAAACCACTCCTATTTATCAACTTTTGCGGCGCGGCACTTCGGAAAACAATGCTTTTACCAATGAAATCGGCAAGATGGTAGGGCGGAATATGGAATTGAAACGGCTCTATTCGATGGTTGAAAATGCGTTTAAAACGAAACAAGGTTGTGTGGGAGCGATTTTTGGAGAGGCGGGCGCGGGCAAAAGTCGTTTGGTTTTTGAGTTAAAAAAACAAATTTTAATTCATTCTAAAAATGATGAAAAAAATATTATTTGGTTGATTTGTCCTTGTGACCGCATCTTGAGAAAACCTTTTAATCCATTTATTTATGGTTTGAAAATTTATTTTAAACAATCGGTTGAATACACCACCCTTGAAAATCGAGTTCGATTTGATAAAAGATTCAAAAACATTGGTTTACAAATTCAAGATAATTTAATTGCGTTTCATTCATGGCAGCAGATTGAATCAATTTTGGCAGCTTTGATGGGTTTGCCTGTTGCAACAGATAGTTTGTGGGAACGGTTGGACGCGAAAGGGCGCAATGATAATACGTTATCGGCTTTCAATTTATTTTTTGAAATTTTGTCGCGAATGCAAACCGTTTGTGTCGAATTGGAAGATGCACATTGGGCGGATGCCGCAACGATTTCTTTTTTACAGCATTTTGTGCCGAATTTGGTTGAAAATCCAGTAGCACTTTTGATTACGGCGCGTTTTTCGGATGAAGGTTTGAAAGAATATTCGGTAAAACCTGATTTTTTAAAACAAAATAAGGTTTTATATAATGAAGTCGAATTAAAATTATTAGAACCGAGTAGCACCTTGCAACTCATTGAAACGCAATTGAAAGGTGCCGCACATCCCGATTTAGCCGCCTTGTTGCAACGTGTAGCAAATGGGAATCCATTTTACGTAGAACAAATGTTGGCGTATTTTAAAGAAAACAATTTGTTGCAAAAGCCAACTGAAAATCAACCGTTTTGGCAATTACAATCAGGGCGTTTTAAGTCGGATGATTGGAAAATGGTGGCAGGGGAATCCATTCAAGCTATTCTGACAGCTCGCATTGACCGCCTTACAGACCGTGTAAAAGAAACCGTGAAAGCGGCTGCAGTCATCGGGCGCGAGTTTGAATTACCTATTTTGAATGAAGTTATGTTATTACAACAGTATGCACACGTATCAGAACGCGATAAAAAAGTTAAAAATGCCCTTGATTTGCGCGAATATGTCAAAAATGCAGAAAAAGGACAGATTTGGCGCACGATAGATGAAGTCCGTTATATTTTTCGACACACGTTGTTGCGAGAGGCCGTGTATGAGATGCAATTGAAAAATCGGGTTCGACAATTGCATGGTTTGATTGCGAAAGCGATACAAAAAGTTTATAAAGAAACGGTTGAAGAACGGTGTATTGACCTTGCTTTTCATTACGAACAGGCGGAAGAAAAGCAAAATGCCTTGTTTTTTTTGCGCAAAGCTGCCAATCAAGCCCGTTTGCGATTTCAAAATCAAGCAGCTTTAGATTTTTACGACCGACAATTAAAATGGTTGAATGAACCGTCTGAACAAATCGAATCTGCCCAAGTTTTGTTGGAAAAAGGAGCCATTTTGCAATTGACGGGCAAGTGGCAAGATGCGGCGATTCATTTTTATGAGGCATTGGATCGCGCCGAAACGGTCAATCATGCCGCATTGAAGGCGGATAGCATTGGTGCAATTGGTCAATTGGAGATGTTAAAAGGCAATTATCGACCTGCCAAAACTTGTCTCGAAACCGCTTTGCAATTATTAGAAAACACGAAAAATATTGATTATCAATTAGATACGCATTTTAATAATCCAAAATCGGCACTCATCTTAGGGCATCTTGGCAACCTCTATTTCCGACAAGGTGGTTATGAAGCCGCTGAAAAAGCGTTTTTAAAAAGCATTCAATTATTCCAATTTTATGCCCCAATTTTGGGGCGGGTTGCGCCTCAAATTGTTTCAAATCTTGGTTTAACGTATATGAATCAAGGCAATTATGAAGCAGGCGTTTTAGCCCAAAAAAAGGCTTTGCAGGAGTGTGAACAAGCAGGCGATACGCCCGGAAAAGCGATTTTGAGCATCAATATCGGCATTGTTTTTTCCGAACAAGGCAATGGAGATGCAGCGTTAAAGTATTTTGAACAAGGATTAGATTTAGCTAAACAATTGAATAGCAAGCAGTTAGTATCCATTGTCGTCGGCTGCATTGGGAATGTGTATCGGATTAAAGGCGAATTGGACAAAGCCGCCACTTTTTTGGAGGAGGACATCCGACTCACCCGCGAACTCGGCGACCGACAGGGGATTTCAATAGCCTGTGAATTATTGGGCAGACTGCATTTGACTCGGCAGGAATTGGATATTGCGTATGGATATTTGGAGCAAAGTCTGTTATTGAGTCGGGCATTGAGTTATCAGAAAGGGATTGCGAAAGCCTTACATGGATTGGGCGAAATCCTCTTTTTAGAACAAAAATGGGATAAAGCCATTGAATATTTAAATGAAGCGATAGAAATTAGTAAAAAAATCAATAATAAATTGATTTTAGGGCAATGCTCCACCTTGCAAGCCGCAGCACAATTGGCAAGAAATGGTTATTTGAATTAAGAATAAGGGAATTGAAAAATGGAGGAGTCAGAGCATTTATTCCCTGCGAATTGCGGGAAATAAATTTCCCGACTACGAACTATTGGGTATAAAGCGAAATAAGCTATCAAAATGTAAATAGTTGAAAATCAGCAAATTAACTTGCGTCAAGTTTGAAATTTGACGCAAGTTTTTATCTTAATTTAGTTCAATTACTTATAATGCTTTTAAAATATGACAAAAAAATGACATCATTATTGAACTACTTTTCTCAAAAAAGAGTTTTAATTGTTTGCTATCTAATGATTCATTTTTTAAAATCATCCTTCACCAATGTACGAAATCTTTAAAGCATACTTAAATCGCTACATCTCTATCAGCGAAAACGAGTGGCAATTGATTAAATCGAGACTTTATACTGATAAAGCCTATAAAGGCGAAATTTTATTATATATTAATCAAGTTTGTCAAAATACTTATTTTATAGCCGAAGGTTCTATGCGAACTTTTTACATCCAAGAAAACGGCAATGAAGCCACTCGTTTGATTCTTTTTGAAAATGAAACGATGGCTGCTTTATCCAGTTTTATCAATCAACAACCTTCAGAAGAGGCTTTGCAAGCCTTAGAAAATTGTCGTTTATTGCGCATGTCCAGACAAGATTTTTATGAATTGTTGCAATTAATTCCAAAATGGGAGACCTATTTTCGCATGCGATTGGAAGCAGCACAGGTGTTAAATACTTGGCGGATGGAAGGTTTTTTGAGTATGGATGCTAAAAATCGTTATATGTACCTTTTACAAAACAAGCCTGAAATGGTTCAGCGACTGCCGAATCGTATTATTGCCTCTTATTTGGGCATTACGCAGGAAAGTTTAAGCAGGATTAAAGCTAAAAAATAATATTTTTTATCATATGTCAATAAATATCAAGTAAAACCTTAATATTTTTGCAGCTTAAATATAGCTGTTTTAAATTATTTTAAAAAGATGTTCCAAAATGCTGCCTTCAGCCCAACAACAAATAACACATTTTTAACTTTTTTTGCTTAATTTCCATTTTTTTAAAACAAGTGTCGTACTACGCAAATACCTTGCGTAGTACCCCATCTATCTTTGCGCCAAGTTAAGCGGGTTTGAACAGTCCCCGCTTCCAACCAAAAAATGGCACTCGCAGCATTACATCAAACGCTTTCTGAGCGCAAAAGACCAGAAGACGTTGCAGAAATGGTTTTGGAAATTTTAGGTTCGGCGTTGTCGGCTGGCGAGCAAGCGATTTTGGAAAAAGCGGCTCAACATGCTTTGAAACGAACCATTGCGCAATATTCGTCGATGGCTCAGACTTTTGCCAAACCAATTGGATTGGAGCATCAGGTGAAAAAAGCAATGGAAGTATTCAAAATCAAGGATAAACCAGGGTTTCAATACGATAATGCAGCGCAAATCGAAGCATTTTTAAGAGAAATCAACCCCATTATTCATAAAACAGCCTTCCAACACGATTATAAAACCGACCGTTTGAATCGCGCTGCCCGCCTTGAAAAAGGAATGGATCTTGCCAAAAGACAATATAATAAATTGTTTAGAAAATTGCGGCATGTCGAGCAAAAATTGCAAACTTTTCTGGTCGAGCAACGCAAATCGGTCTTTCAACAAGTGGGAAAACATGGTTTTGCACACGATATATCTTTTGCGGATTTTTCGACGGATGTGAATGCGGCGTGTTTCATCGCCTATTACACCGCAAAATGCAACCTCAGAAGTGAGTTTACCATCGAAAAACAACAAAAACCATTCGATGAAATCGCAGAAATGTTGTTTAATCGCGTTTTGAAACCGACCCAAATCGGTTTTTTTACAGGACGCAAAAAAACAAATTGGTGGTCTATTGCACAAGTTTATCCAAATGTATTGGTTTTAAATCAATTGACTCCTGCTCAAAAAGGGCGGTTATTGGGGAAATGGACGGCATTATTGCAAGAATTAGCGTTCTTTTTGAAAAAATTGTGGGATGAAAATCAATTCCGCAAGGCAACGATGGTTGTCAAAAGAGGCGATGACTCGACGACTTGGAATCACACCGCCGCTGCTTGGAACAAAGCGCGAAGCAATTGGCTGAATCTTTTGCATGCAATGGGCATGGAATACGTGTTGGACGAGCTTTGTTTTGGGAAAGTGATGCGGTTGATGGCTGCGGATTTGGTGTATTGGCATCAACAAGTTGGCAATGCGCTGGACCCAAATACCATGGTTTGGAATGAATTGCCCTTGCCTTGGGAAGTTTTTCAAGGCGAAATGTTTTGCAATAAAGCAATGGTGATACAGGCATGCGTCAAAGCAGGTTTGAATCTTGAAAAATCAGGTTGGATTGCGCCCGCCGAACAAACGGTTGCCGCCTTCAAACCAACGCCTGAATTAGTGCATGGCGTAAGCGTACATAATCCATTTTTAGCGGCGATTTTGAAAAAACATAAGTTTTTTTCAGGAAAAGGCGTTCAATCTGCATGATTTTGGGGTAGTTCAGTGGTAGAACGCTCGGCTCTTCACCCGAGTGGACGCAGGTTCGAGCCCTGCCCCCGTTCTAAGATAGTTCAGTGGTAGAACGCTCGGCTCTGGACCGAGTGGACGCAGGTTCGAGCCCTGCTCTTAGAACTTTTTTTTCGAAATAAGATGCTAATGATTTCAAAAAATTGGAAGGATATTAGGGGTAAGTAGTTGAAAGGAAAAAAGCGACAAAAATTTGATGATTATCTTTCGGCAAGGTGATTTCAACGACGTTCCTCAGTATTTTTGATGCGACAAAGCAGCAAGTAATGCGACCAACCGATTTTAAACTCAGGGATTTTAAGATTGTTTTGGGAATCATCCACCAATTTCCGAGAAGTGTTCTCAGAAATTGAATACATTAAGTAAAACCGACGCATATTTCCCAAATTATCTTCGGAAAAACCTTTCCCAAAACGCTCTTTTAACGTTTTGCTCCAATTTTTTAAGATACTTTTGGCATACTCTGCTCTAACTTTGCCTGACTGCTCCTGTTCAACGATTTGGCGACCAATTAAAAAATAAGTCGTGATCATCGTTACATTCGTGGTTCGCAAGACTGCGTGACGAGCCGATTCTATTAACGTAGCAAC
>JBDLWG010000332.1:0-3542 GCA_039804385.1 Bacteroidota bacterium | reverse complement strand
GTGGTTCTTGGCGAGTCGAGTCGTGACTTGATGGAGGGCATCTTTGCGAATACACGCAATTTTGTAATAAATTTTTGCTACGTTGGCTTGCGCCTTTTGATAATTGTTACTTTGCTCTTTAGCCGCTTTTCCTTTGATATATTTTTTACTCGCTTGTCGTTGCGCCAAACGCAACTTTCTTTTTTGGCACTTGTAAGGGCGTTTATGGGCAATCGTCTGTCCGTCACTGAAGGTTGCCAGCGTTTTGATGCCTAAATCAACCCCTATAATCGGTTGATTTTCAAGGGGTTGCATTGATTTAGAATACGGTATTTTAAAACTCACAAACCAGTGATGCGCTTGTCGAGAAACCGTTCCGTTTTTCACCGCAATCCCTTGAGGCAAGGTCTCGCTGCATTTCACCCAACCGAACTTCGGCAGTTTAATGCGATTTCCTTTCAAGTGAATGCTTCCTTCTAAGTAAAAACTATCTTTTTTGCCTTTCTTTTTAAATTTCGGGAGTCGAACCTGTTCCATTTTAAAGGCACGTTGATAGGCATTATTCAAATGCCGAAAGGCTTCTTGGGGCGCACATTTGGAAACCGATTGTGCCCAAGTCGCCTCCGTGTTTTTGAAAACAACCCACTCTTTATGCAAATCAATGGCTGTCGGGCGTTTCGCAGTCGATTGATATGCCTTTTGGCTTTTTTCTAATCCCCAATTATACGCGTACCGAGCCGTCCCTGCGTGTTGCGCCGCAAGACTCCGTTTCTCATTATTCAAATCAAGGCGTACTTTGATAGATTTCATAAAAGGTTTTCTCTTTAAATTCGCCACAAATTTAGAACTTCGCAAAAAAAAATCCAAATCTCTTGTGTCATTTTTCGGTCATTTTTATTAAACTTGTACTTTTAGAGCAATTTAGGCTCTAAAAGTACAAGTTTGTCCAAATTTGTTTAAATTTTTAGACTCTGTTACGAGCCCTTAAATCCGTTCTAATAATGCCATATAAAAACCATCAAAGCCATCTCGCGCAGGGCTGATTTTTTGTTCTTTCAAAAACTTAAAATTCGGATTTTGTTTTAAAAACAATTCCACTTGTTTTTCATTTTCAGATGGGAAAATGCTGCAAGTGGCATACACCAATTTGCCCCCAATTTTAGTCATTTTCGCGTAATCTTGCAAAATTTGTTGTTGGGTCAACCTAACTTTAGCGATAAATTCGGGCGATAATTTCCATTTAGCATCTGGATTCCGCCGCAAAACGCCCAAACCCGAACAAGGCACATCCAATAAAACCCTATCCGCCGATTCATGCAATCGTTTAACCACTTTCGTCGATTCCAATTGACGTACTTCGATGATATGTGCGCCATTACGCTTGGCACGTTTTTTTAATTCGTCTAATTTCCACAACTCGGTATCTAAGGCAATGATTTTGCCTTTGTTCTCCATAATCGTTGCCAAGTGCATGGTTTTCCCGCCTGCGCCCGCACAGGCATCAATGACACGCATGCCCGCTTCGACTTCCAAAAAACGCGTAATTGCCTGAGAACCAATGTCTTGTATTTCAAATTGACCTTCTTGAAATAAAGCCGATTGAAAGATATTGCCCCGCTTTTTCAAAACCAACGATTCCGTTCCAATCACATCGGTATCAAAACCTTCTGCGGAAAGGTTCAATTGCAATTTTTTCAAATCTGTTTTTAAAAAATTGACCCGCAAAGCCACTTTGGAAGGCTGATTTAACGCATCCAATTCAACGCCCCATTGGGTTTCGCCCAATTCTGCCGCCCCTTGTTCGTCCAACCAATCGGGAATCGATGCCCGAACTTTGCGCAGATTCAAGTCTTCAAAATAACAGACCAACTTATCTCTTTCCAAATGCCGAAATTCATCCCAAGTGGGCAAATCAATACCGCGCAAAATCAATTGAATACCAATGAGTTGTATCATATCTGTTGCGGAAAACTTTTCTGGGATAACCGTTTCACCTGTTTTCAAAAACCATAAACGCCGCCAATACCGCACACATTCATACGTGTTTTCGGCAATGAAAGCGCGGTCTTTCGCCCCACGATTGCGGTCTGCGCGCAGTGCTTTTTCAATCACTTTATCCGCATATTTGCCGTTTTGGAAAATTTCCAACAGGGCATCCGCCACTGCCTGCATCAAACTAAAATGTAATTTCATCTTGGATTTTGAATTTCCTATTTGGGATTTAAATAATGAATCCAACATAGAAAATCGTTTTTTTTATTAAAAATAATTTGTAAGTGTTTTATTCATCTAACTTTGTTAAGCGGAGTTCGGCAGATAATCGCTCGCGCTCCAATTGTATTTTCAATTCCTTTTCAGAGGGTAAATAAAGCAAATATTTGGATGCAAATATTTGTTGACTTTCATTTAAAACAGAATATTTAACAACCGCTTCATTTTTTTCAGAACACAAAACCAGTCCAATCGTTGGATTATCGCCTTCGATTTTATATTTATCCTCATACATACGCACATACATATCCATTTGTCCAATATCTTGATGCGTTAATTTGCCCATTTTGAGGTCAATCAATACAAAACATTTTAAAATATAATTATAAAAGACCAAATCAATGAAAAAATCTTCATGGGCAGCGCGAATGTATTTTTGACGCGCCACAAAAGAGAAACCACGCCCTAATTCTAAAAGAAAATATTGGAGGTTATCTATCAATAACTGTTCTAAATCATTTTCATACAATTTATAATTAGCACTAATATTTAAAAATTCTAACACATAAGGGTCTTTGACAAAATCCAAAACAGTATTTGGCAAGGCTTCTATTTTTTCCAACGCCTCTGCTTTAACCGCTTCAGGTTGACGGCTACTGAGCAATCGTTCATAATAAAAAACATTAATTTGTCGCTCTAAAACACGCGTATTCCACCCACTTTGAATCGTTTCTGTTTCGTAGAAAGTACGCGCTTTGGGGTCTTCCACCCGCATAATGATGCGATAATGTGTCCATGTCAATTCATCACGCAATGCGTGACGAATTGGATAAGTCAAATAAAAATGCCTACAATTGCGCAAATTGGTTTGATTATAACCACTCCCGTACTCCATTTGGAGTCGTTTCGCCAAAGCAGAAATGACATATTTGCCATATTCAGCCCGTTTTCCATTGCCTTGCTGCTCGTCTTCCACAATAAGTTGCCCGATTTCCCAATAAGTTTGTATCATTTGGGAATTGATAGCCCGATAAGTGGCATTTTTGCCCTTTTCAATAATTTGCCGCGCTTGTGCATGCAAGTTATCTATATTGATTTTCGATAACATAGTTGTTTATTTTTGAATGAATTTTAGAATAGGGTTGTTTTCAACTGCAAAGGTAATGATTTCAATTATTTTCTTATCAAAACCCCTTGTTTTAGGGTTCAGAAAAGCAAAACAAAACGATTTTCGGAACTTTCAAAAATTAATATCGTTAAATTTGCGCAAATGAACGATTCAAGCGGTACAAAATTTTGAATTTACAATCCAATACCGTTATTTTGCACGGTTTTTTGTCGAGACCCGCCTG
>JBDLWG010000331.1:0-3037 GCA_039804385.1 Bacteroidota bacterium | reverse complement strand
TTTAAAAGCCGTAAAATATCGCCTCTATCCGACGGATGAGCAATGTGTCTTGATTGACAAACATATTGGATCCTGCCGTTTTGTCTATAATCTAGCTTTAGAGACAAAACAGTACGCCTATGCTGCCAAACAAGTCAATTTATCGTGCTTCGACTTAATCAAACAGCTTCCCGAACTCAAAAAAGAATGTGAATGGCTCAAAGAAATTAATAGCCAATCGCTTCAACAAGTAATCACTCATTTAGATTCCGCCTTTACCTCTTTTTTTAAAGGTCAAGGAGGATTCCCCAAATTTAAATCAAAACGAAAAGGCAACCAATCGTTTAAAATTCCTCAAAATATTATCGTTGAAAACGATTTATTAATCATTCCGAAATTTAAGGAAGGGATTCCAGTCGTTGTGCACCGAACGTTTGAAGGGACTTTTAAACAAGCAACGATTACCAAAACGCCCACTGGAAACTATTTTGTCTCGATTTTGGTTGAAACGCCCGATACAAAGGCTCCAAAAGTGGACATTACACCAGAGCAAACGCTCGGAATTGATTTAGGCATCAAAGATTTTGCCGTGACTTCGAACGGCGAACGCATTGAAAATCCAAGAACGTTGAAACGAGTCTTAGGAAAACTGAAATTCACGCAACGTAAATATTCCAAGCACAAAGGCAAGCGCACTCGAAAGAAATTAGCCCTTTTGCATGAAAAAGTGGCAAATCGCAGACATGATTTTTTACATAAGATCACCAAAAAGTTAGTCGTAGAGAACCAAACGATTGCATTGGAAGATCTGAATGTGAAAGGAATGACCCAAAATCATTGCTTGGCACAAGCGATTCAAGATGTCGCTTGGGGCAAATTTGGGGTCCTTCTTCAGTACAAAGCGGAGTGGTATGGTACCAACATCATCCCAATTGGGCGATTTGAACCCAGTTCCAAAATGTCCGATTGTGGATATATCCACAAAGAATTGACGCTCGCCGAACGAACGTGGACCTGTCCTCGTTGCGCAAACGAGTATGATCGGGATTTGCAAGCCGCCAAAAATATTAAAAAATTCGCGCTCAGAAATTACGTGTCGGGAACAGACACCCAAATTCGTAACGAACTGCCTACATTAGTCGGAGTGTTGACTTACGAAGCCGCTATCCCTTTAGGGTAGCGGTAGTTCACTTTCGTTCAAGAAACAAAAATAAAAACAGTTGCCCCTATGTGTCCTATGCCTCCTATGTGCCCTATGTGTTTCAACTATCCAAGTTTGATATTTTTTAAACTTATATATATTATCATCGCATTTTTTGGGTGTTTGTAAAGAAGCATTTTTAACAAATTTTTGTTTTTAAATCCCGTGTATCCAAAATAAATGTTTGGCAAGCCTGCAAAAAAAGTACTTTTTAAATCAAAGTAATGAGTTATCCACATTTTGAAGTGAGTTATCCACACACCAACGTTCATAACTTTTCTGTGGGATATGGCGAATCGGATTTACCTTTGCCGAAAAGAACCTGAGACATCCAAATATACCCGCATGGAAGAGCAAAATAATCAGCAAGTTGGCTATGTGAATAAAAACGGGTCTTACAACAAGGGCAAAAGTAGCCGCAATAATAGTAATGACCTATCAAGTGTGGTTTTTGGCAAATTGCCACCGCAATCCTTGGAGCTTGAAGAAGCAGTTTTGGGCGGCATCCTCATTGACCACGAAGCATTTCCCAAGATTGTGGAGGTGTTGAAAGCAGAATGTTTTTATACCGAAGCGCATCAAGCGATATTTGCGGCGGCGAAAGCCCTTTTCCAAGCGACGCAACCGATTGACCGTTTGACGGTATTTGAGCAGATGCAGCGCATGGGGACGATGGACCGAATCGGCGGAAATCCATATTATTTGGTGCAATTGACCGAAAGAGTGGCTTCTTCGGCGCATATTGAGAGTCATGCGCGATTGATTTTACAAAAATACGTCTTGCGCGAGATGATTGGCATCTCGACGGAAGTGATTACGGATGCGTATGCAGGCACGACAGACCCTTTGAATTTGTTGGACAAAGCCCAACAAAATTTGTTTAATATCAATCAAGCCAGTTTATCGCGGAGTTTTGAAGGTTTGAATACCTTAGCAGGCAAACTTTTGAAACACCTTGAACAAATGCGCGAACAAGGGGGCATGACGGGCATTCCTTCTGGGATGGCGGCTCTGGATGAGGTCACATCGGGTTGGCAACGGTCGGATTTGGTCATCATTGCGGCGCGTCCTGCGATGGGAAAAACGGCGTTTACGCTAAGTTTGGCGCATAATGCGGCAAAAAAAGGCTTTCCAGTAGCCATTTTTTCATTGGAAATGGCAAATTTGCAATTGGTGCAACGCCTTTTGTCGTTGGAAGGCAATATTGAAGGCGGACGGATGCGTGATGGCAAATTGTCAGGAGAGGATTGGGAGAAATTGCCGACTGCGATTGACCGACTTTCGAGATTGCCCATCTATATAGATGATACGCCCGGCATTAGTATTTTTGAATTGCGGGCTAAATGCCGCCGACTCAAAGCCCAACATAAGATTGAAATGGTGATTATTGACTATTTGCAATTGATGACGGGCGGGGAAGCAACTCGTGGCGGGAATCGAGAACAAGAAGTCGGTATGATTTCGCGGTCTTTGAAAGGCTTGGCGAAAGAGTTGAATGTGCCTGTATTGGCATTGGCGCAGTTGAGTCGTGCGGTGGAAACGCGGGGCGGTTCTAAGATGCCACAACTCTCGGATTTGAGAGAATCCGGCTCGTTGGAACAGGATGCAGATATTGTTTCTTTTATATATAGACCCGAATATTATCAATTAACAGAATATGAAGATGGTTCTCCGACGCAAGGTATGGCAAATATTATTGTTGCCAAACATCGAAATGGAGGACTTGGAAATGTAAAATTGAAGTTTGAGGGACAATTTTCTAGATTTTCCGACCCTATGAATGAAGGCGGTAATTTTACAGATGGCGACCCAAATGTAATCACCATTTCATCGCGGATGAATAGTATGGACAATGAT
>JBDLWG010000330.1:0-7653 GCA_039804385.1 Bacteroidota bacterium | reverse complement strand
TCCCGACCGTTTAAATTATTTTATAAACCTTTGATTTTCAATTCAATGCGTTCATTTGCAGCGGCTTCTATGGGCGTACAATCCATTTCAAGACAATCTTTAAACGGTTGTAACGCACCGTAACCTTTGGCTCTAAGGCGATTCGGTGGCACACCTTGTTCGTGTAAAAAGGCAATAATCAATTCCGCACGTTCTAAGGTGATTTTTTTACATAAATCTTTTTCACCTGCATTTTGTCCTAAATGACTGCCAATTTCCATCAAAAAACGCGGATTTTCTTTCAAAAACGCAGCTAATTTTTCAAAAGTAGGTTTCATGGATGTTGAAATCGTTGATTGAGTAAGGCTGTCAAAAACGATGTTATCCATCACAAACCGTTGGTTGATTCTCAATAAATTACTATCTGCCAAATCTGTAATGTGTTGTAAATAAGACCGTTGTGGTTTTAAAAGGGTCACATTAGCATCCAAACGCGCTATCGTATAACGGGTGCTATCATCGGGTTTCGGATAACGCGGTGCTTGTTTGATTTTAAAAAGAAAAATATCGTCTCCGCGCCCTGCCCGCGACGATGTAAATGCGCCATTAAAACCCGTCGAATCCAAACAAAAAGTATGGTCATCATAGGAACTATTCAAGGGCAAGCCTAAATTGACAGATTTTCCCCATTTGTTAGTCGTTGAATCATAATGACTTACAAACATATCGAATCCGCCAAAACCTGCATGTCCTTTCGAGGCAAAATATAAATCGCCCTGCCCTGCGTAAAAAGGAAAGGCTTCATGCGCCGCCGTATTGATAAGATTGCCCAAATTTTCGGGGCGCGACCAACCTTTTTTCGTTTTTCGGGAAACGTAAATATCCATGCCACCCAAACCTTGGGCTTTATCGGCAATAAAAAATAACATTTTGCCATCAGGCGAAACCGAAGGATATAAATAATTGTTATCAGGCGTGCAAAAAGGTAATAATTGAGCATGTTGCCAATTCAAACCTTCTTTGGCATTTGCTGTGTATAATTGCATATTATAATGACCCGTTTTACTCGGAATGAGGCTGTTTCGACAGAAAAAAATATCTTCTCCCGCTTTCGTGAAGGTCAAATTACCTGTATTTTTGTTCAATTCGTTGACTTTTGGAAACAATTCCGCACTGCCAAAAGAGCTTTCATCCCATTGTTCAGCGTAGTAAATGTTGATATAGTCGCGCCCTGTCGTCCCATTAGGCACTTTTAAAAGTTCAAAACCCCTATCGCGGTCGGACGCATAAACCAACCATTCTTTGTAGAAAAACGGTGCATTCTCATCTGCGTTTGTATTATGTTGGAAATCAATCAGTTCAATCTCTTTGTAATACGGCGGAATCAAATTTACCTTGTCACAAGCCGCCAATAATAGGCTTACATGTGCGTCTTCAGGTACGATTTGTTGGTAGCGTTGAAAATATTTTTTTGCCAATTCATAATCGCCTTTTGACATCAGCGTTTCGCCATAATGCAATACATCTTTACTCGTAACACCCTCATTTTCAACTAATTGTGCATAAAGTGGGATGGCTTTTTGGGGTTGATTCAGAATCCGATACGCATTGGCTAATTTGGATTTAATAGCCTTTAAATCAGGCTTTTGCGCAATCGCCTTTTCATAAATCGGAATCGCTTTGGAATACGCACCTACTTGATAGAAATGATTGGCTTTATCAATATCTTGGCTGTAAAGGGGGGAATCAAGGCAAATAGATAGGGCGAAAAATAAAAGTTTAAAATTTGTGACATTCATTTTTTACACGATTTTAGTTAAAATTTGTTTAAGGATTATGAATTATGGGTTCTTGTGTAGTACCTTTATCAAAAATTATGCAACTTTTAGGCTTTAAAAATAACAAAGTAATCTATTTTTCAATTTAAACAAAATCATATTCATGAAAAAAATCTCGTTGTATGCGCTCCTTCTTTCGATCATGATTTTACCCATGATAGCTTCTGCACAAGTTAAAGAAGGCGAAAAACTAATGAGTTTGGGCAATAATAATTCGCTTTCTATCGAATTACCCAAAGTAAAAACGGATTTTGCCGAAAAAATTTGGAAAAATTTTGTCAAACCCCTGAAAGGCAAATATTCCAGAGATAAAAAAAATAATGAATATTTCTTGGACAATGCCTTAATTCCAGGCATCGGCGCAGGCAATACAGTCGATTTGCATACCAATTTTCTTCAAATGGGTGAAAATACGGTTTGTACGGTATGGTTCAATTTAGGTGGCGCGTATGTTTCTTCGGCGCAATTCAAGGAGCAATACACCGAAGCTGAAAAATTGGTTTTGAAATATGCCATCGAAACGGCAGCGGAACAAACCAAAATCCAATTGGCGGACCAACAAGATGAGTTGAAAAAACAGGAAAAACAACTTAAAAAGTTGGAAGAAAAAAATGCAGACCATAAAAAAGATATTGAAAATTGGAAAGCTAAAATCAAACAAGCCGAATCGGATATTGAGGTGAATGTCAAAAATCAAGACGACCAAAAAACTAAAATTGGCGACCAACGCAAATTGATTGATGAAATTCAGAAAAAATTGGATAGTTTGAAATAATATAAAAACTTTCGCAAAGGGTCTTTTTTGACAAAATTTGTTTTAAAAATATCAAAATTGAATTTTCAAAAGGGGAAAATTGAAAATTTTCCCCTTTTGAAAATTCAATTTTGATATTTTTAAAACAAATTTTGTCAAAAAAGACCCTTTGCGAAAGTTGTACTCGGATTTTAAGCAAAAAATACTTTTTTCTTGAAAAAATTTCAGCGAAACCTAAGTTTAATTTTTAGACAACAACGCTTTTATCCGTTGATATTTATCTAAATTCTTAGCACTCCCAGTGCATTTTTTGATATTTGCCTGACTATGAATATTTTGTACCCGATTCGTCGGACTTGGATGGGTACTCATAAATTCTGGTGGAGAACCTGCATTGCCCATTTTTTCAAAGAAACCTGCCGCACCTGCCGCATTATATTCGGTTGGACAGAGATAAGCGACGGAACTATTATCCGCTTCCGTCTCATGGTCGCGACTAAATTTCAAACCCACCAAATTCGTTGCCAATTGCCCAATCGTCATCGCCGCTTGATTGGGCGCATTCGGATCTTTGGAAGCAGCTTGCGAACCAATCGCCACCAAAACTTGCACCCCATACGATTTCATCATTTGCCGCATGGAATGTCGTTTATCCGCATGAGCGATTTCATGCGCCATCACGCCCGCCAATTGGTCTTCCGAATCCAAATACTTTACTAAACCTGTATATACGTAAATGAAGCCTCCTGGCGTACAAAACGCATTTAAAGTTTTATCATTTTTAATAATCTTGACCACCCAAGGGAAATCTTTCCGATGTTCGACCACACCCGAATTTAAGATTTTACTCGTCAAACCGCGTATATAAGCATAGGCTTCTTCATTGCCTGCTTCGGGGAGAATCGGATATTCGGCGGGCTTGCTTTCCAATTCTTGACTCACTTGTTGCCCCATTTTAACATCTTCTGTCACCGCAGGCAGGAGGAAATTGCCAACGGCACTCCCTGCTTTGCTCAACGTGCTGCATTGCCAATGAGCAAGCGGCGCACTCACCAGTGCGGCAAAAGCGGTAATCGAAGCGAACTTGATTTTAAAACGCATGATTTTATGAATATGAATGTAAATAATTGATGATTAATGAGTTAACGCTTTATAAGCCTGATACCATTTCCACGTATTAATGGGTTTTTCCATGTCGCAAACCAATTCAGAACGCACTAAACGAGACGGGTCAAAGGCTCCACCATATTTCAATTGCGCCGTATGCAACTGTTTCAAGGCAACCGTCCCAATCCCAAAAGCCAATCGAACCCGCGCTTCAAACGCTTTTCGCGCTTTCAATGGAAAATCAGTCAAGGCTGCCAAATCAAATATTTTTTGAATCTCTCTATGATAATCATTCATTAATGATTGAATATCAATGCTTTCCGTCACCAACGTGCGAATCCCTGCATTCAAATCTTCGCGGATGTCCAAAATATCATCCATAAATTGAATCGCTCCCCCCATTTGCATCACCACTTTTGATTCTGCATCAGACATCGGATAGTCTAAAAAAAGGCGCGTCATCCAAAGCGCGTAACCTCCTTTTTTGAACATGATTTGGTTTAACTCAGCTAATGGCAAATTTAATACGGTTTGCTTGCAACTTTCGGCTTGTGCCTCTGTCAATTGATGTGCAATAGTTTGCCATTCCACTGTTTTTGGGGTGAGCGCGTGTAAACGTTGTAATAACGTCAAACTAAGGCTTTCCATTTTGTGCGTAGGTGAAAAATTTGTGGGGTCAAACAAGGCTGATTGAATATCTTCATGTTTAAGGTTTTGATTATCAAACCATTCGTCGTAAACAGGCGTAAATAAACTTAAATAATCTTGCATTTCGCGCTCTCGCACAGACATCGGATAACCGCGCAATAAACAATATAAATCGCCTACCGCAACAGGCATCAAAGTTCCATATTTTTCCATGCGCCGCCATAAATCGGTGCTTAAAGGCTCTTTTTGCCAAAAAGTTTGGTTCAAATCTCGTAATAAGGGTTGAATGCGGCGGTTTTGTGCGTAAAAACGAGTGATGAAAAAATAAATGCCTTGCAAAAAAGCGATACTTTGTGTGAACATGGTTTTTATTTAAATAAAAAACAAAGTTACAAATAAGTAGATAGTTGAACTCAATTAAATGCACCAAACTTGCGTCAAGTTTTAAACAGCAATTTCTGCTTTGGAAATTTTTGAAATAGGATGCTCCTGATTTGAAGGATTGCGAGGATGTTTTGAGTGCTCATTGGCGTTTTTCAATCCCCAAAAATCCTTCCAATCGTTGAAATCAGGAGCATCCTATTTCAACAATTTCCAAAGCGGAAACTGCTGAGTTTTAAATTTGACGCAAGTTAATTTGCTGATTTTCAATTATTTATGTCTAATTTTTTAAAGAAAAAATAGCTTCCGCAAGCAAATATAGCAGATTGTTATTTGATTTTTGATTCAAATCATTTACTGTTCAAAAGCAAATCGCACTAAATTTGCCCCCATTTTCAAGGATAAAATCCGTTTATCTTCGGGGTCTTTATGCACGTCATCCCAGCCATCGCCCAAATCTGTTTCATAATTGTAATAAACCACCAATCGATTTTTCCAAAAAATGCCATATCCTTTGGCAGGCAACCCATTATGTTCATGGATTTTGGGCGTACCCGTTGGAAAATCATATTTTTGATGGTAAATCGGATGTGAAAAAGGCAATTCAACCAATTCAGACTCTGGAAACACCTTTTTCAAAAACGGGCGCACATATGGATCCATCCCGAAATCGTCATTTACACACAAAAAACCACCACCTATCAAGTAGTTTCTCATGTTTTCGGCTTCTTGACTGTTGAAAACCACATTCCCATGACCCGTCATATACACAAACGGATGGTTAAACAACTCCGCACTGCCAGCTTCCACTGTTGCAAATTCGCGGTCAAAGTTCGTTCCAAGATTTTGATTACAAAAAGTTGCCAAATTAGCAAGCGAATTGACATCATTATACCAATCGCCGCCGCCACTGTATTTTAATAAAGCTAATTTAAGTGGAGCTATCGGTTTGAAAGCTGCCGTTGAAATAATTAAAATAGCAATAAAAATAATTTGTAGTGATTTCATTTTTTTAACACATAGTTTACATAGGTGATATAGGACACATAGGTTGATATAGGTTTATAATAGGTTATCCATAGTGCGTAAATGATTTAAAATCAACGTACTATATTTTCTATGTAAATCTATGTGACCTATGTGTTATAAATTCATAATTTGACAAGCAACGATTCCTGCCGTCTCGGTGCGCAATCGATGATTGCCCAAACTCACGCCTTGAAACCCTTTTGAAAAGGCAAAAGTTACTTCTTCGGGCATAAAATCGCCTTCGGGTCCAATCAATATTAAATTCGGTTGTCTGTTTTGTGCCACTTGTTGTAACGGCAGACGCGTTGTTTCGGTACAATACGCAATCCATTTTGCAACATTATCAGGTTGATTTAAATTCATAAATGATTTAAAATCAATTGGTTCATTCAATTTGGGCAAATAATAACGCAAGGACTGTTTCATTGCCGTCACCAAAATATGATTCAAACGGTCGCGTTTCAAAACGGTTCGTTCACTGCGCCGACAAATCAAGGGCGTGATTTCCGCAATCCCGATTTCAGTGGCTTTTTCCAAAAACCATTCAAATCGATCCATATTTTTAGTGGGCGCGATGGCAATATGCAACGGCGTTCTGATTTCAAGATTGTTTTGTTGAGCAACAATCTTCAAAGTAGCCTTTTTTTTGCTGATTTCAAAAAGATGGGTTTCAAAAAGCGTTCCATTGCCGTCTGTACAAAACACGGTATCACCCACCCGCTTGCGCAAAACTTGCACGAGATGTCGCGTTTCATCGTCCGCTAATTCCATGAAATGCACATCACTACATATAGCATAAAATAATTGCATGATAAATAATTCTTTCGCTTTTCAATCCCGAAGGGATGCCACTTTGGTAACATAAAATACTACTTATCGCTAAGTCCCGAAAGGACGATACTTGGTTACACTTACCGAAGTGACATCCCTTCGGGATTTGGGGCGGTCGGTCTATATCGTGTTACCCCAATGACATCCCTTTGGGATTGAAAAGTGTACCACTAATTAAAAAAGTCTTTAATAACCAAACCATTGATTATCAAAGACTTTTGTTTCCTACGGAAGGACAAGAGTAGCGTGAGGGGGGCTTGAACCCCCGACCTCATGATTATGAATCATGCGCTCTAACCAGCTGAGCTACCGCGCCAAATTTTCGTTACTTTTTTTAACGGCGCAAAGATACGCGCTTTTTTGAAAAAAAAAATTTTTTATTAAAAAAAAATCATTTTACGCGAATTTTTATCCAAACAGGCAAATGGTCTGACAACGTACGCGCTTCGTCAAACGTTGGAAACATGGGAACGACATCAATTTTATCCGCTTGAATCACGTCCATCATCGTCGCTTCATAGAAAATATTATCATATTCTTCATTTAAGTAATTTCCATTTGCCATCGGTGCGCGTTTGAGACTTGTAGGCATGTTTTGCAGTGCCGCAGCATAACCAAATTGTTTCAACCCATCAAAAGCTGGTTTTTTGCCACTATAATTGAAATCACCCATGACCAACAAATTATCGGCTTCATAAAGGGTGTGCAAAGCGGTCAATTGTTCGATTTCTTGGGCTGGTTTTTTGGCAGTCGGCACCGCATGAAACGAACCCAATAATACTGTTTTTCGATTTCCACCTTCAAAACGCGCCATAAAAGGCTCTCGATTGATGGTATTTGCCAACGGTTGACACAAAAAAGCCTTGTTTTTCAACGAAACCCGACTCGTATTCCACAAATACGCATATCGCTCCGAACCCGCGCCCGATGTGGCATCACTTACAATGTAGTCCCAATTCGCGCCCGTTCTATCCAATTCATCGGCGAGTTGCGCAACTGCCCTTGCCCCCGCTTCCGAAGTTGAAACTTCCTGAATCGTCACAATGTCGAAAGAACGCACAATTTGCGCTACTTTTTGGATTTGCG
>JBDLWG010000329.1:0-4731 GCA_039804385.1 Bacteroidota bacterium | reverse complement strand
TCAACGCGGTTGCTTCATTGAAAACGGCGGTCAACTCGGGACCGCGATGCGACAATTCCAGAATCGACAAACCAGAATTGTTAAAATTAGCGACTGCTTGCGCCGATTCACGGATGACGCTTGCGGGGAGAATCGCTGGTCCCGCACTAAAATTATGAATTTTCATTGCGACTGTCGGGTTCATATTAATTGGTTTTAAAATTATAAAATAATGTCTATCAACCTTTTAAGTTTAAAAAATATTTATATAATAATGCAAAACTATAACTATTGTTGTTATTATTTTCTTTAATGATACCATTTTGCACTAATAAATCGGTCAAACTTTTAGTATCTTTATTCACTAATTGCGCTTCGTATTTAGCAATTAACGCATTTAAAAAAGAGTTGAATGTACCCTTTTTAAAATCAATTTTCCGAAAAGATGCGCTCTCTTGCGTTTTAAAAAAAGCAAGTACATATTTTAAATCATCATTTCCTTGTTCATTTGCTAAATCATCGAAATACGTTTGGGCTGCTTTTTCTCTATTCTGTCCATGCGTGAAATATTCAGCAGGCAAAATAGGTGAAATACCCTCATTTACATTAGGAGCTTCTAAACAATCTTCAATTGAATATTTTAACAAATCAATAAATGGGCGAATTGAAATCCTATCATCTGCATTTTTTAAATTTTTATAAATCCAGTCATAAGGTGAGCCAAATATATCACTTTTTTGCCTATCTGCATATTTGCCAAAAAAAGTATCCGATGCTAACCTTAAACAAAGCTCGTCTTGCGGAAATTGTTTTTTCTGCGCTGTTTTCTTTTTAATTTGCGCCACCAAAAGTTGCCCGCCGTTGGTTTGAGTTTGCTCCATAATTGTAAAAAAATCTTCATGTGATACAGAAGACACCAAACTAAAAAAATAAGTAAATAATTCTTCTTTGCTCCATTCAATACTAATAGATTGATTTATAATTTCCCTAAAATTATTAACGTTCCCAATTCGATTTAGAAGATCTTTTCTTACAAAAAGTTTTGAAAATATTTTTGAATAAGGTCGTCTGCGCCAAAATTGAATGAGTGGCGCAATCCTATCTTTCCATTTATCGGGTTTAATCAATTTATCTAATGGGTCAAATATAGCAATAATATATTCATTGCCTTGCCCGCGACTATTCAAAACCTTATCTAACTTAGATAAATCACGCTCTATTTCAATAATTTGGTGAGTATTTCTAATGATTTCATCGAATCTACTCACAATCATCGTTTGTGTATCACAATTTTTAAAATAATCTAAGGTTGTTTGATAGAGTGCTATCGAATCTGCTTTTTTCATAATACTGCGCCAAATAAATACCAACCAAAACTTATAAAAATAAGCATCTAAATCTCCTTCAACTTTTAATTGCGCCGTATCCACAAAATAATGATCATCATCAAAATCAATTAAATGAAAAAAATGATATTTAAACTGTGCTGACTTATTCGCTTTCGCTTGCAAAGCTTTGACTATTTGTTCATTTCTAAGTGATTCATATATATATGATTTTCCAGTACCTTTGTTTCCAACCACCAAAAATCGAGAAAGATTGAATAAATCTTCCATACATCGCCTTAAAAAATAGCGATTATGCTCTAATTCTTGTTGAAAATTGATGGTTAAATCCCCTTTTTCATCTCTTGAATCTGCATATAAATGAGGTAATTCCTGTTGTAAATTTTTTAAAATGCGTATTCTCGGATTATCCTCTTGGTTAGCAACATTCGTTTCAGCGTTAGGCAACGGATTTAAAGCGGTTTCTATTTCAAGCGGTTGTTCTATAACAGATAAATCATATATTTTATCAAACAATTCGTTATAATCTCCAAATTCTCGTTTTAAGATTAAATCTTTAAAATAATTAGGGTCTTCGGTACTTGTACCGATGAGTTCCAAAATAGGATTACGCCTAATTTTCAATAAATCCCAAGCTGATTCCGCTCCATTTTCTTGTATGGTACTTAAAATAGATTCAATTTGAGCTTGAAAACCTTTAAAAAGATTGCGCCAAGCCGTTTCTGGTAAAATCGAATTGACAATCATCGCATTCGTGTGTTTGTGTTTGTGTAAAGTATCCACAAAAAAATGCAATCCTGCTTGCGTTTGTGCGTTGCTTCCAAAAAAACCAATCATTGTTTTGGAAAGTTGCAAAGCAGTGATTCCAAAAATGTCATTAAATCCTGTGCGAGAATCAATTAATATAAAATCAGGTTGAATCGTTTCACAAATCTTATCTATAATTTTATTTTTGATTTGTTGCACCAAATAAATGGGACTCGCAATATCTAATCGCGCCAATCCTTCCAAATAATGACTCAAATTGTTTTTTAAAAAATCACCAGTATCCTCATAAGGATACAAATTACCTGCTGGCATGACCCATATTTCACCCTCTCCAGCAAAGTTTTCTTTGGAAACTTCCCATAAATATTGATTAATATCAATATCTGTATTATATTCAATATCAGTTAGATACTCAACTAATCCGTTATGATAAATGGGATTTCCTTCATCTTTTAAAAAATAATTGGTAAATCCAGGAGCTTCCAAATCAAAATCTATAATGACTACTTTTTGTGGTGAAATACGTTTACCATATTGTTCAATCGCGCCATTCGCAAGTGCCATAGCAAAAGCCGCCAACGTCGTTGACCGCCCCAAACCACCTTTGTAACTGTAAAAAGTAATCACAGATGTCTTCGCATCCAATTGTTTGTCGGAGTCGTCCTCATCTAAAAGATGTTTGAAACGACGGCGACTATTTTTGAGATTCACACTACCTTGCGGATTCTTAAAAATATCTTGGTAAAAAGAGTCTTCTTCTTGCTCCTCTTTTGTGATAATTCTGATTTCTATGTTACTATTTTGATGATTTTTTATAAACGACTTAATTGGGTCATTTATATCATCATTTAAAATATAAATGGATATATCGTTATTTAATCTAAGTGATATGTGGAAATTTAAAATAAAATTATCTGATAATGCTTGCTCTAACTCTTTTTTAAGGGCATCTATTTTTTTAAATATATATATCATAAAATTTACATTTGGGTTAATTTTTCAAAAATAGGTTTCACAACATCTTTCAAATAACTTTCTATTATATCTGGCTCCAACTCTAATTTTTTTGTCAAATCTTCTTTATCTTTAGCAAAACTAAGCGAATATCGAATTTCACTACTCCACATTGTTAGTAAATCCTTATGGAATTCGTCAATTGCACTTTCCGTTATATAAGGAATGCCATGTGATAGGTCGGCAGAGCCAACATCTTCCAGCCCTGCTTTTAGTCTATTTAAATCATGGCTCGAAATGTATTTTTTATAAGTATATGCATTATAATTTAATGATGTAATATCTGCCGCCTTGCTATATCCAATAATTTTTAAAAAAGCATATTTTAAACTACATTCAATCACATAACCACTCAAATAATAAGTGTTTAACAAAATCATTTTCTTCGACTCCTCTGATTTTGTGCTTGCAAAAGCATTCATAATATACTCACAAGATTCCATATGTCGCAAGGCAGCATCTTTAAATTCAGGATATTTCATTCTTAAATTTGGTTTTACAATTTTTTTATCAATACAATACCGATAAAAAATCGATATTGTATCCGTATTTTATCCATAAAATTATCCAATCGGCGTACCATCAGGTCTAATAAAAAAGCATTTTCCCGTCAACCAATTGTTTTCGATTTCGGCATTTTGCTTTTTGTAAAATTCGATTGCGTCCGTATTCCAATCCAAAACTTGCCATTTTAACAAACGACAACCTTTCAAACGCGCAATTTCAACCATTTTGCTAAATAACAATTGTCCTACACCAAAACGGCGGTAGGCAGCAGTTACCACAAAATCTTCTAAATACATCTGTCTGCCGCGCCAAGTAGAGTAGGCAATATGATAAAATATCATCCCAATGATCTGATTATCAATGGTTTCGGCAACATGCACTTGGAAAATGCCCGCATCATAATCTTTTTCATAATCGGCAATCGTAGCCGTATGCGAGTCGGGGGCGTGTTCAAACACAGCGAGTTCATAAACGAGTGCGTGAATGGCAGGCAAATCTGCTTTGACGGCGGGGCGAACGGAAATTTGCATAGACGTTTTTTTTAATCCCGCAAAAATACATACAATTAAACTAAAATTGCAAGGATAGATCTATTTCTTTATGGCAAATGTCTCATAAGTAGGTTCATTGAAAGAAGCAATCCAAAAGGTCGGCGAGGTTGCAACCTCGCCGACCTTGATTCGATGCGAATGCGCTGATTTTCAACTATTTACGTTTTGATAGTTTATTTCGAGTCAACTACTTAGAGCAATAGTCACAGGGTACTATTTTTTAAAATGATTTTTTTGAAAAAAAAGTCATTTTAAAAAATAGCACCCTGTGACTATTGCTCTGTATGAATCCTTATATTTGCAGTCAAAAAAAAACGCAATATGTATTATTATAAAAGCATCAGTCCGTCTGCCAAAGCCAATCCAGCATTGGAACAAGGCATCATCGACCAATATATACCGCCTACTGAATTGTTGGAGCGTTTTCCGAATTTGAAACGCCTTAATTTTCAATTAAATGCGACATTACTCCGAAAAAAAATCGATTATGACCAATTTCTGGAACAATTATGTACGCTTTTTCAATGGGAAACCTTTATTTTTCATCCATTTCATATAACGAAATT
>JBDLWG010000328.1:0-19762 GCA_039804385.1 Bacteroidota bacterium | reverse complement strand
TGACCCATTTTATATTGAAACAATACGATTTTTGGCAAATAAATAAAGGTACTAATCCAGTAATACCCATAGAAAAATTGGAAACATGGACTTGGGCATTTCAAACGCAACAATTTTTAGACAAAATTTCAAATGAAAATGTTTGCAAATAAAACGATATTAGTACTTGCGCCACACACAGATGATGGCGAATTGGGTTGTGGCGGCACGATTGCAAAAGCGATAGAGGAAGGTGCAAACGTTTATTATGTTGCTTTTTCGACGGCGGATGAATCGGTGCCTAAACATTTTCCAAGCAATCAATTAGAAATCGAAGTGCGCGATGCGACTCAAATTTTGGGCATTTTGCCTGAAAGGTTGATTATTTTCAAACATGAAGTCCGTAAATTGAACTATGTTCGACAAGAGATATTAGAAAAATTAATTATTTTGCGAGATGAAATTCGCCCTGATATTGTTTTCCTGCCGAGTCAGAAAGACATTCATCAAGACCATCAAACGGTGGCAAATGAAGGGATTCGCGCTTTTAAATTTTGTACGATATTGGGTTATGAATTGATTTGGAACAACTTATCATTCAACACAGGTTGTTTTATAAAAATTGCCAAAAGACATTTAGACCTCAAAGTGGATGCCCTTTTCGCGTATAAAACGCAATTAGGACGCATTTATACGAATCCAGATTTCATTCGGTCATTGGCAATCGTACGCGGAACGCAGATTGGCGAACCGTATGCCGAGACTTTTGAAGTGATTCGATGGCTGATAGACTGATTTTTTAGTTAAAATTTTGCGTCGTAAGTAGTTGAGTCGAAATAAAGTATCAAAATGCAACTCATTAATAATCAACTGATTTGTCGAATCAAGGTCAGTGAGGTTGCACCCCTATCCATTACCCACAGAATGATTATTGGCATTCAAATGGTTCTGCAAAATAAAAAAGGTGCGTAGCACCACAACATTTGTAGCAAATTGGCATTAAAACCCAATTGAAAGGTGCGTAGCACCGTAACATTCGTATCGTTTCTACAAATGTTACGGTGCTACGCACCTTTTAATAGGGTTTGTCGATCGTTTTTCTACAAATGTTACGGTGCTACGCACCTTTTAATAGGGTTTGTCAATCGTTTTTCTACAAATGTTACGGTGCTACGCACCTTTTAATACGGTTTGTCGATCGTTTTTCTACAAATGTTACGGTGCTACGCACCTTTTTTGTTTTGTAGAATGATTTTATTGCCAACAATTATTCTGTGGGCAATGGATAGGGTTGCAACCTCACCGACCTTTTGGATAGGTTCTTTCAATGGAACTACTTAACTAAACTTGATTTGGATTTGTCCTTGTAAATTCAAAATCTGATTTTGAATTTACAAGGATCTTTTTAAAATAACCATGAATTGAATGACAACAATTGCTTTACATCAACCTAATTATTTGCCTTGGTTGGGCTATTTTCAAAAAATATACGCAAGTGATGTATTCATTTTCCATGATGTCGTGGAATTGAACCGCCGCAGTTTCACACAACGCGTCTATATCCGCAACGTTTTTGGACAATCTGAAACAGCATTTCTGACCGTTCCTTTAAAAAAATATCCGCGATTTGAACGGATTCATCATTTGTATCCTGCGATAGAGGAGTCTTGGCAAGTGAATCATTTGAATAAAATCAAACAAGTATATCGAAAAGCTCCCTTTTTTGAAACCTATTTTCCATTATTAGAAGCATGGCTTTTGGATGCGAAAATAAATACATTATCTTTATCGGAGTTAAACATTCAATTGATAATCAACATTTTAGCACTTTTGGGGATTCAACGCAGGTTGCTTAAATCTTCTGAAATGAATTTTCCATTGGAATTAAAAGCCGATTTCGGAATTGCATGGTTGGTGAAACAATTAAATGGTACGATTTATCTGAGTGGGGAAGGCGCGAAAAAATATCAGCAAGAAGCGACTTACACAGCGCAAAATATTCAATTGAAATATTCTACTTATAGCAAATTTTTATTGGAAAATCATCCACCACAATATCAAGGCGATAGGTTATATGGTTTGTCTATTTTGGATGCGTTGTTCAATATAGGTGCGGAAGGGATTTTAAATCATTTCAAACAATTTGATTCATAAATATCCGTCAACGCTTTGCCAACCGCTTGATAGGATGCTTTTTCAACTATTTTTTGTCTGATTTTATTTTTATCATAGTTGAAATGGTTATCAATCATCCATTCCATAGCTGCTAACAACGCATTTTCATCCCCAATCTCCAATAAAATGCCCGTTTCGGGTGTAACCCATTCGTTGATATTGCCCGTTTCCGTCGCAATCACAGGCAAACCCGATGCAAGTGCCTCCAAAAGTACGCAAGGCAACCCTTCATAATTACTAAACAACACAAATACATCGGATTGTCGCATTTTGGCAGCCACCATTTCGGTAGAAGCGAGTCCCGCAAAAGAAACGATGTGATTTAAAGCATAAGTATCGACTATTTTCGTCAATGCAGGGCGGTCTTCCCCATCACCTACGATTTCTAATACAAACTTTTTGTTTTTTTGAGCCAATTTTTGAACCACATTAAGGATGCCAATCCCATTTTTATGGGCTTGTTTCAAAGAAGAAACATGAATAAATCGAATGCTTTCATTGCTTATTTTTTCATCATCAGGGTGGAATAAATCCGTATCGACCACATTTGGAATGATGCGAAAATTGCCATACAGCCCATGCTTTTCCATCCGTTGACGCATTGCATCTGTGATTGGAATAATAGGATTGGCATTTTTAAAACAAATTTTAAAATACAATTTCCGCAAAAGATTCATTCGACCATACGCACCACTCGTTTCACTATATCCTGACCAATTTTCGGAAAGGATCATAGGCAACTTTTTTACTTTTTTCAACCAAAGCGCGTATAAACCTGCGGAATACACAACGTGCAAATGAATTAAATCAGGTTTAAAATCAAATTGTTTTAAAAGCTCCATCCCTTTTTGGTGCGCTTTCCAATAATGCCAAGCATAAGCTACTTTGTTAAATCCAAAAAAAGAAGCCTTTTTAGGATAGAAAAGCCTGATTTCCAATAAGTTATCTTTTTCAATGAAATGGGTTTCTAATTTATTCACCTCTGCTCGAAGCACATAGAGAACGACTACCCGCGTTTGTGGGCTATACTGACAAACGGCTTCTGCTTGTTTTTGAATAAAACACCCATCCACAGGGTCATGCACACTTGGATACCAAGAAGGAAGCCATAAAAGATTCATAATCAACTTTTTATGTTAAAATTGGGGCGTATTTTTGAAATAGGATGCGTATGATTTGAAGGATTGCAAGGATATTATAGTGCTTTAAGCCCTAAACAATTAAGGAAATATTTCGCAAAAAAAAGGGGATAGAGAGAGCAAAAATCAAATTTTGCTCTCTCTGGAAGGTCTTTTTTTTCCCTAATGAGAACTCAAAAAATCCTTCCAATCTTTGAAATCATAAGCATCCTATTTCGAAAATTTTCTCCAACAACCCTGTTTTTACTGAATATTACTCGGTTGTTTTTTGATATTCGGCACAGGCGCGTTTGGTTTTGCGGGTGCGTCTGCGGGCAAATCGTAATCTTGATTGGGCGCAGGCTTGAAATTAATTTTTAATTTATACTCTTTATTCACGCCTTGCACCATCGGTAACAACATCGTATTCATCAAATCCCGAGCGCGATCTTTGGATTTTTCAAATGCATCACTTTGGATGGCATCATCTCGAAACGCTTTGCGCAAATCATTCACGTTTTTATTAAAATCATCAGGACTCACTTCGCGCAACCAGCCAATATCCAACCCTTCGACTTTGGGATACACCTCATGCGACAAAATCACAGGATTCGGCATCGTGACCGTAATCGTTTTCGATTGATTATCGGTTACTACATCGAAATATTGATTTAAATTAAACCCAATTTTCAAAATACTGACAGCCGTAATCTGAATTTCTGTTTTAGAAACCGCCAAACCCGCTACTTTGGTTTGAAATTGTTTCTTAATTCCCTTTTTATCACGTACTTCCGTCACCGCTAATTCCTTAATCGCACTTTCCGTTCGTTTTTGTATCAAACCTTTGGCTTGACTAAAATCGGCAATCGCCGCTTTATCTTGCAACCTTTTCACCATCGGGCGCAAGGCTTCTGTCAAGGCAATGCCACAAGGTGTTTCAATTTTATTGCCTTTTACGGCAAGTTTGCCCTCTTGTGTGCGCAAAACGGTTGCTAAAACCTGCCCAATGAACATACACGTATATTTACTCGCGACTTCATTCATCAACGCCACTGCATTGGAATTATGATTTTCATACCAGACTTGATACAATTGTGAAGTCGTATCCTGCAAAGCTGTGAAATCATTATAATACATTTGCCGTATATACGGATGTTGTTGATTATAAGCACTTACGGCATCTTGCTTTTGTTGCGGCGTAAGGCTCATTCGATTGGCAACATGCATCAAAAGTGTGACATTGAAATCAGAAACCAATTTATCAAACTCTTTTTTATACTTTTGCGGATTGGAAAGGATACGTAAAGTCGTTTCCTCATCCAGATTGGGTTTAAAATCCGCAGGAATAAACGTGAGTTGCATGGCTTTGGGAATGTTAACCATGCCAAGATTATCACTTTTGTTTTTGTAAATAAAATAACCCAAGACACCTGTGACGGCTAAAACACCTATCAAGATGGCTATATTATTGTTGTTGCCGCCGCCGCCGCCGTTTTCGGGGCTTGACTGCATGGTTTTAGGTTGCGCTCCGCCTTCGCTTGTTGACATGGTTTAGTTTTGGATTTGAATAAAAAGACGCTGTTTCAATCAGAGGCAAATTTAAAAGAAGTTTTGAATAAAGAGCCTACTTTTTTTTGAATCCAATATCAAACCATTCAAGAAAAAGAAAAAGTAGAGAGGGTCTATTTGATTTTTGATTTTTTTTGCAAAAAAAATCAAAAATCAAATGCCCCTCTCTAAAAACGCCTTATTTATTTTTTTCGCGCCGATAGAAAATAAAATCCAAGGGCGGGAATTGTTTGACCCCAGATTGGCGCATCATCGTCACGATTTGACCGCGATGATGCGTCGAATGATTCAAACAATGATGCATCACATTATAAATTTGTTCTTTGGCTTCCCCATAAGAGAATGTTTTAAACTCCACCATATGGGTAAAAGAAGTCGCAGGCACATCCTCAATATGTCGAATAAAGGCTCGAGAAGCGAAAACCAAGCCATCGTAAATATCTTGGTGTGTACCTGTAAAAGTTGCACTGGGAAATGCGGTCGGATTTTCTCCTTTCAGCCGTTGAAGCCACAAGGTTTCAACATCCCAGATATGAAGTAATGTTTGGCGAATAGAGGGAAAACTACTACCTAAGTCTTTGTCTATCAATGCAATATCCATTTCTTTAATGGCTGCTATGAGGCGTTCATTTGCCCAAAGGTTGTAACGTGCGTAATCTGCAA
This sequence comes from Bacteroidota bacterium, assembly GCA_039804385.1. Classification (GTDB taxonomy): domain Bacteria; phylum Bacteroidota; class Bacteroidia; order Chitinophagales; family Saprospiraceae; genus JAAFJT01. The sequence goes on along the minus strand of JBDLWG010000328.1, from coordinate 14,258 downwards.
CTAATTTTTTCATAAGTACAAAATTTAGTATATAAAATAAAATTCTATCAAAGATAAATATATTTTAATGATACATCCTATTTTTACGATAAATTGCGGTGGAAAATTGATAAATTTGGCGCAACCCAAGATTATGGGCGTTATCAATCTCACTCCTGACTCGTTTTATACAGCAAGTCGCGTTGCGAATATAGCAACTACTTTAAAGGTTGCGGAACAAATGTTGGTTGAAGGAGCTGCTTTTTTGGATTTAGGCGCGATGTCGTCTCGTCCAGGCGCACCATTAATTACGGCAGAGGAGGAATTGAATCGTTTATTGCCCTCTTTGCGCGCAGTGGTTAAACAATTTCCGATGGCGATTGTTTCGGTAGATACGATTTTTTCCGAAACGGCAAAAGCAGTCGTTTCCGAAGGCGCGACAATGATTAATGACATTAGTGGCGGGACGTTAGACCCTAAAATGTTTGAAACCATAGCGCAATTAGGCGTTCCTTATGTCCTCATGCACACGCGCGGAACGCCGAAAACCATGCAACAGCAAACTCAATATGACGATATTGCGCTTGATGTTTTGGATGATTTAATCCAAAAAGTGGGACATTTGCGTCAATTGGGGGTTAAAGACATTGTTATTGACCCTGGTTTTGGGTTTGGGAAGACGGTGGAGCAGAATTTTATTTTGTTAAAAAAATTATCAGTTTTCAAAATTTTAGGATTACCTTTGTTGGCGGGATTGTCGCGCAAGACGATGATATGGAAATCGTTGCAAATCACGCCCGAACAAGCCTTGAACGGCACGACTGCCTTAAATATGGTCGCACTCCTGCACGGAGCAAACATTTTACGCGTTCACGATGTGCGTCCCGCTGTCGAAACCATTCAATTATATGAACTATTGGCGTAAGTTTCGGAAACGGAAATTTTAAACAATTTATTTTAAAATTTCCGTTTCCGAAACTTATTCTAAACACGATACATGTTCCAGTGGTACTCAATCATCAAAATCAACGCGAATGAAACATTCAACGGAGGAAACAGTCAAACAAGCGGCACTCGCTTTTTTAAAAACGTATTATAAATATCGACCGCGTTCAGGCGAAACCGTTACGAATTTCGACTTGATGACGCAAAAAGGGCATATCGTAGATGGTCATTTGACCTTTCCGAAACCGGATGGAACGCCTTTCGTCGCCACTTTTGAGGCAACTTCTGCGGATAAAGCCTACGAAGTCGTGTTTACACGGCAGCAAAAGCAGTTGAATTGGGATGCTTTTTCAGTTGCCTGCCTTGTGACGATGTGCGGTATCCTTGCGGCATGGTTATCTGGACGTTGGAGTTTAGGAAGCGTTGGTTTATTTCAAACAACGGCATTGATTATAGTCTCTTTATTTTCAATAACAACGGGTTTTATTTTCCTTTGTCGGCGATTGCCGCGCTATCGGCGCATTTATGCCATTGAGCAATTTAAACAATATTTTGCTGATGAACAATGGATTGCTATATCACATGATGTTTTTAAAAATGTACAAGATATTGAATTATTGGAACTTAAACAACAATGTGTGCGCAATGGTTTTGGTCTAATGCGGGTGGACGAAGCCGAAAATTTGGAGATGCTCATCACGCCTGCACGGGAAGAAGTTTTTGAACATCGACGCGGTGCCTTTAGCTTTTTGAATCAAGCCGAACAAGCAGACAATGCCGCCGCCGCCAAAATGTCCCAAACCGCCGTTTCTACGATTGGTAAAGTCTTGGCAAAGCCCACTCGTTTTTTCCAAAAAATCACCAATCGGTTTCAAGACAGACCATATAGTACGCAAATGGCAGTCAGTTTTGCCTCTTGTTTGGTGTTGACAGGGCTTTTATACACGCAAGCGCAACAAAAAGCGGTGATTAATCTGGATGGCAATCGGCAATATATGGATAGTTTGCAACAAGCGATGCGTCAAATGCAGCCTGAAGATAGTGCGTATGTCACTTATCCCGAATATGAAAAAGGAATCGTCAAAAGCAAAAATACTCAAGCCTATAATGATGGCGAATTGCCGCGCCCTGTCGCAGCAAATGCTTTGCAACCCAAAATTGGCGCACAACCGCAGCCGCAACAGCCTGTTTTAACAGGCAATGCAGTCGGTTTGTACGTTTATTCGGCGGCGGATGGGATTTTCAATGCTTATCCATGCGGTCGGGTGGATATTTCTGGGGAACAATTCATCGTTCAAGAAGGAATTTACCCCGATTTTGCTTCCGCGAAAGCGCGGATAGAGACTTTATTAAAACAAAATATGTTTGCCAATTGTATTTCATTGGGTTGCACGAATGCGGTAGAACGCGGTTATGCAGTCTATTTTGACTTAATGTTTAATGATAGAGCGACTGCTAATACGTTGGCAATCCATAAGATGAAAGAATTTGAGAAATTAAATTTGATACATGATATTAAGATTAGAAAATTATAAGATTGCCTAAAACAAAACGGGTCCGATTATCCTTTCAGATTATCGGACCAGCTCGGCACTATACTAAAACTCAGAATTATTTCCTAAAACCTTTTCCAATTTAATTGTGACCATGCCCTTCATGCCCTGTCGGTGCAGCAGCAGGCGCGGTCGCTGTATTTTTGTCTAAGACGGTTCCTTTGATAGTCAACACGCGCGTCGGTGTGCTTTCATTGGTCGTCAACGTAATTTGCTTCGTGAACCCGCCGACGCGATTCGTGTCGTAACGGACTTTGATTTCAGCACTTTCATTCGGCATGATAGGCTGTTTCGGGTATTCCGGCACCGTGCAACCGCAAGACGCTTGCGCATTTTGAATCACTAACGGTGCTTTACCCGTATTTTTGAACTTGAAAAACCGAAACGGCTCACTACCTGCCGTAATAGTACCATAATCTACTTCATTCTTCTCTAAAGTCATCACAGGAGCATTTTGAGCCTTGACAACAGACCACGTCAAACCGAATGCGAATACAAGAGATAATAACTTTTTCATGCTTTTTTGATTAAGAAACCTAAGAAACTTTGTGAGTGAGTTTGTTAAAATGATATTTTTGAATGAAACCGTATCTATAATAATATTTTAAAATATTATATATTTAATTTAACGATACAAATATAGGTAACTTTCGACGTACTTGGATGTTAACACGATGTTAATGCAGCAGCATTTGAGTCAAAATTGAAAGATATTATTTATAATAATCTGTATTTGAATGATTCACAAATGTTTGTTTTAAATCGTACTTTTTCGGATGTTTAAAAAAAGCCTTGCCTTCAGACAAGGCTTTCACATTTATCAAAGCAAAAAGTTGGGAGAAAACAAGTGAACAAACACCGTTTTATTTTTTTGTTTTTCAACAATCTTTTATTTTCCAGTCGTGCCACTCGCAGATGAGCCACCTGAATTGGGCAAAATCGTACCGCGAATGGTCAAAGTCGTTTCGGTATTATCGGTCAAAGCGATTTTGACCGTTTTTTGAAACGCGCCGACTCTTGATGTATCGTATTTCACTTCCACAACGCCATTTTCATTCGGCATCACCGGAGTCGTTGTCCAAGTAGGTGCGGTACAACCGCAACTTGGCACTGCATTTTTAATCACTAAGGGTTGTGCACCCGTGTTTTTGAATCGAAAAACGCGCATCCCGTCACTATTCTGTGGAATCGTACCATAATCAATTTCGGTTTTGTCAAAACTGATAACGGGTCCTTTATTTTGTGCCGAAAGCGACAGGGTAACAAAAGAAAGAACAAGTGTGAATAACGGTGCTAAGAACTTTTTCATGATACAGTTTTAAATTTGATGCAAAGACTTTTTCAAGTTGATATAATAGAATGTACGATTCGTTCAATTTAATGGTACAAAGGTATGGTGATATTCAATAATCCGTTGTTAACAATTTACAAATCTTTGTTAAACATCTTAAATATTTTTTGAATGAATTTTATTAACAGTTTGGAAAAGGATTAAAACGAGTGTTTTTGATTTTTTAGAATTGAAATCAGGACTTTGATGTCGTATTAATTCTAAATAATTGTATATTTGTTTTTTTTATTGTGTGTGAAAAACGAACTTTAACAATGTCTAACAAAACAGTTGCCGTTGAGGAATTAAACGAATCGATTCTACAACTCCTCGAAGACGAACGCAAACGCATTAGTTTGGATTTGTATTATCTTTTAAATTATTAACTTATTGTTTTAAATTATTTACATTTAAATAACTTTTTATAAAAAATATGGATTTATTTTTGCGCTCTAAAAGTGTTACAATAGCAAAGAATACTAATAATGGATTTCGGATTGGTGCCGTGAAAAAGCGTTCTCAAGTTTTGAACCCTAAAACTGAAACTTGGACAAAAAGAAATGCTGAAACGGGACAATTTATAGCTGGAAAAGCGGATGGGAAACCGTTTAAAAGCGTGAGAAAAGAAAAATCGTCTGTCAAAGACGCTGAAAACAATAATTAAATATTTTTTTAAATTTTAAACCCCACTTATGGGAAAAACACCTAAACAAGGATTTGATAAATTCCTTGAATCATTAGCACCTTGTGATACCGAATATGATTTGGCTCAGAAACACAAAAAATCTGTTGAAGCCAGTTTGAAAAATCATTCTAAAGCTTATCAATTTAGAGAAACAGGGTCTTTTGGAAACGGCACAGGTATTAGACATTATAGCGACACCGATTATTTTGCCGTTATTCGTCAAGACAATTTGCTGGATAATTCTCAAAAAGCATTATCTAATTTACGAGCGAATCTTGAAAATACTTTCCCTTCAACTTCGGGCATCAAAGTCAATTCACCTGCGGTGAATATCCCGTTTGGCAAGTTTGCTTCCGAATCTTTAGAAGTAACACCTTGTTTTGCGACTGGTAATCATAATAATTTTAGAGTTTATAAGATTCCTGACGGTAATGGTGGCTGGAGAGAAGCGAGCCCACAAGCACATAATCATTATGTTAAAAAGATTGATGTTGCATTGCAAGGCACTCTAAAATCTATGATTCGCCTTATAAAAGCATGGAAATACTTTAACAACGTACCTATTCGTTCTTTTTACTTAGAAATAGCCATTGCTAAAAAATATGCGAACCGAAAAACAAGAATTGTTTATGAAAAAGAATTACATAGTGTTTTTGAATACTTGCATAAAATAAAATTACAAGCTATTCAAGATCCAATGGAAATTTCTGGCTCAATTACAGCTTGTGATTCACCTGTAAAGCGGGATGATGCTTTGTCAAAACTTAATACTGCTTTGACAAGGGCAACCAAAGCCTCTCATGCGTATGAATCAGGTAAATTTGAGGACGCTTTTGTTTTTTGGAATTTGTTATTCAATAAAAAATTTCCTGCGTACTAAAGTTTTTAACAGTGAACAACATTATTACAAAACAAAATGAACCTAAATTGATACGCTTATTACAAGCACAACATGTAGCGTATTCCGATGCTAAAACTTATTATTGGATAGATGCCTTAAGTGTATTGTTAGTGCTGATTGCATTTTGTGCACAAGTATTTGGGTGGAAATGTAAAATTCTGCCCAAATGCTTGTGTGAATTTGGATGTAAAAATATTTTAGCCGTTTTAGGGGTTGTACTATGGATGGTTACTCAATGGATTAGTGAATGGCGTGCAGATGCTATTAAAAAAGGGGCTATTATTCAAGAAATGTTTGATGTAGCGTTATTTGAATTAAGTTGGAATGAAATTAAAATTCCACAAAAAATATTAATGGATGATATCGTTAGCCTTAGCACACGTTGTCCAAAAATCAACTTTTCCAACTGGTATTCAACAGAAATATCCGCAGATTTACCTTACAATATTGCTATATTACTTTGTTTTCGTAATAATATTGCTTGGGGCATTAAAGATAATGAAAAATATACTCGAATCTTATCTGCATTTCTATTCATTTTTGTATTAATCCTACTTATAGATGGTATTTTTAATCAAAAATCATTTTCAGGAACCTTATTATTAATTGCACCATGTATTTCACTGTTGAGGTATTGTATTGATGCCATTAAAAATCATCGTGCTTTTATCAAGAAACATAAAGATTTAGCTGCTGTTATCCAAAAATGGCTGGACAAATATGCAAAATCAACGGTTGAACCGTCTGTATATGAGTTGCGTCAATTGCAGGATGAATTCTTTATTCAAAGAACGACGATGGCTAAAATTCCAGATTGGTTTCACTATATGCATAAGCAAGAAACGAATGTATCTGTTGAAAAAGTTTTAAAAAATATTATTGATACCTTTAAAAAAACATAATAATGTTATCTTTTACACCTCAAGATTTTATCAATGCTTGGCAAGCCCAACAAGATTTTAATCTGTTCTTAGAAAAACGAAATTTGAATAATGAATCTTCTAATAAATTGGGTTTAAATCAATTATCTATATTATTAAAAAATAATATTAAACCGAATCCGTTGGTGCTTTACTCTTGCATTCCAAAGCAACCTCATGCCTCTAATTTGCAGTTAACGGATTTCAAAGCATGGCTGGAAAAAAATACAGTGGGATATTTACCTTTTCCAGATGAAAGTATTTTTACAATCTATAACCATTTGGTTGCATTAGATGGATTCGTGTTAAATAACTATGATCAACTTCAATACTTGGAAATTACTAAAAACGGTTTTTTAGAGGTTGGACATTCGCGTCAATTTGTCTGGCAGCATGAAACCAATAATCGTAAAGATAATTATTTGTTTTTAACGCCAGTAATTGGGTATGAACTGCTCCTTTTAGGTTTTATAAAACGCTTTTATGACTTTATCGGCTATCAAGGTGAAATCCATTTTCAACTTAGCTTTGCAAATTTTGCAAAATTTAAATTACAGGATTTGTTTGGAGAAAATCACAGACATCGTTTTTGGAAAGATGAGAGAGATACGAATCAATTTAACGCTAATTTTAAAATTGTTGAAATATTTAAATCAAGTGATTTGAATGACATAACAATAATTAACATGGTAAAAAGACATTCTTCAACGATTGGTAGTTGTTTTGGTCTCGAAAAAGAATCTGCATTTGGTCCCAACAATCAAGTAGATGCACACATTTTTAAAGAACATAATTACTGTTAAAAATTATTCCCACATTCCGCACCCCTTTGGTTATTTTCATTATTATCAATGTGTTGATAATCAATGTTTTAGTAGAAATAATTTCAAATACGATTTGGCAAAAAAATAGACTTTATATAAATATTTATTTATATGAATGTAAATTTTAGCTAAAAGGAGCTTTTTTATAAAATTTTACAAAAATTAAAAAAAACATAAGTTGCTGATAATCAATTGATTATTAAATACTCAAAATCTAATTTTGGGGTGCGGAATGTGGGAATAATTGGGTCAAAAGTCGCTTTACCGTAGCAAGACTTTGAGTAGATGGAATGCCATCCAATATTGCTTTGGATGAGCTATTCGGATTTTCTTTCAGAAAATCTAAAATTGGAGAACCTTTATGAATGACCATTTTTAATGAATTTTATTTGTAGCTCAAAAAGGATGCAAATGTAGCTCATTTTTAGTTAAAAGTGAGCTACATTTACATCCTTTTTGAGCTACAAATGTAGCTCATTTTTTAACAGCCTTGAAAATGCCACTTATCAGAAAAAGTGGTGTTATAATTTACTGAAAATGTATTAAAATTGCGTTCATAACAAAGAATGAACGCAATTTTAATTTTATTCAAAAATAGGTTTTTTAATAAAATAGTCTCAAAATAAAATAGATACGATTATGCTATTTGTTATACGCCCAGAGTGACTTTTTAATTAAATTACTTCTAAATAATTGTATATTTGTTTCCTTTATTGTGTGTGAAAAACGCACTTAAACAATGTCTAACAAAACAGTTACAGTTGGGAATCAATATTTTTCCATCAATTGCACCCGTAATTCGGTCAAAAGTTCTCCTAACAAATTTTGGCCTTTCCAAGCCGTTCTTGGCAATGTTTTTTTATTACCCAATGTCAACCCAATGCCCCATTTATCTTGAGTTGCCACCGCGAAATTGGTACCCGCAGATTGCAAAAGGGCTCTTTTTTTCAGAAAAAAAAGTAAATTGTTCCTGTTTTTCGGGAAGCTTGTCGAATATATCCATCTTGATTTATATTTTAATGGTTAAATAATTTTTCTGCCGAAAGCAGCCCAAAAGCACAATGGCGTATGGAACTCCGCCCAATGGATGCTTGTCATGACTTTAGGTCCATTGATAAGAACGCGCTCTGTTGTTTTAGCAGAGTTAGCCGCGTTCATTAAATTTATTTTCGTAAATAATTCATTATCAAGTAGTTAGGAAAATAGTACGGTACAGTAATCCATCCTTTAAAAGAATACAAACGAAATTTAAAATTCGGTTGGAATTGAAAATACGAAATCGTGGAAAATGTGCCGCAAGTTCAAACTTGCCGCACATTGGATTTAAAATTCGGTTGGAATTGAAAATACGAAATCGTGGAAAAATGTGCGGCAAGTTGCAACTTGCCGCACATTGGATTTAAAATGCGGTTGGAATTAAAATGCGAAGTCGTGGAAAAACGTGCGGCAAGTTTGAACTTGCCGCATGTTGGGAATTGAAAATGCGAAATCGCGGAAAAATGTGCGGCAAGTTCAAACTTGCCGCACGTTGCGCTTTAATCAAATTGAGCCATGACTTTAAAGGTTTGAGCGTCTTTTCCCTCAATTTTAACATTTAAAAGATACATGCCTTGCGCCAATCTGCCTGTTTGCAAGATATGACTGACTCCTGCCACATCGACCGTCTCGTCTATCACGACACGCCCTGTGGCATCGACTAAACGGAATTGGACTGGTTTGCCCACTACATCCGTGAAGGAAATCGCTAATCTATCAATAAATGGATTCGGAGCTACTTTATTGACTTCCAAACCTAATAAACCATCGCGTTTGACAATGAGAATTGGAGAATAGAAGGTATAATTGTAATTCGATGCAACGTCTTTATTCGTTGATTTGATGCGGAAATAGTACAAATCGCGGACGGCACCGCCCACATTTCGCGTATAACTTTGTTTATCAATCGACAAAAAACCTGTTGCGGGAACATTGGCAACACTATCGAATTTGAATCCACTTTCAGACATTTCTAAAACGAAAGTCTGTGCATAGTATTCTGGCAAGGTCGCCCAATTGAGGTCAATACTCACGCCTGACCGAGCAAATCCGCCTGTCAATTCTACGATTTGGGTTTTTGAATCGCCTTCATATTTGCCGATTTCAAAATCATCAATTGCCATGCCTGCTAATGGACTCGTCGCGCCTGATTTGAAAACCACTCGGAAGGCAACATTGGAACGTCCTGCAAAACGACTCACATTCAATTTGAATTTTGTCCATTCATTGTTTGAACCTGTGAAGTAATTTTGATTCGTCAAAAAACCACTTCCATCTGGAACCACTCGACTGTTATACCAATTGGCATCATTAGAACTGCCTAATTGCACCCAATTCAAGCCTTTATCATACGAATATTCGATATTGAAACCATCATATCCGTTTTGCGTGATGTATTTTGCCCAAAAACTCAACTCATAAATGCCAGGTTGTGAAAAATTATAATTCGGCAAATAAAGCATCGTTGTCGTATTGGGTTGAACCGATGATTCGTTCAAACCTACGATATAAGCATTTGCCCCACTATGCGTTCCGTCTTTGCCATTGATAGTAGATTTGCCGCGTTCAAATTTAGAACCCGAAACGTGATTCACTCCAAAATCCGTATCTGCGCCGTCAAAATGGCCTTGATAACCATTCGTAGAGGCTTTATAAGGCGTGTTTAAATCAGGCAATATTTTTACAGAACCATTGGAAATCAATGAATTATCATTATTGATTTTTAAACTAACGTTGTAGGTACCGATATTGGCATACGCGTGTGTCGTGTTTTCCAATGTATCGGTTTTAGTATCGCCAAAATTCCATAAGAACGTTTCGGCACTATTGCTGTTTTCGCCTTTGAACTCTACAGCTCCATTTTTGTAACCCACTTGTGGATAATTGGCTGCCACAGACGGCGTAGAGAATACGCCCGTTGTCCACAAACCGCGTCCATACGTAGCCGCAACCACGATTTTATCCGATTGGCGCACGCGCAACATATCCGTCCGAACCAGAGGCGTACCGCGTCCTACGAAAGGAGGCAACCAAGTGGTATTATCACCATTCAAATTTTCAGTCGTCCACACCCCAAAATCAGTTGCAATCATGGCTTGATTGGCATTGTTCGGGTTGAAAATACCCCAACGAACAGGCATATCTGGTAAATTATTGGCAATATTGATGCCTTCACTACCTATCCAAGTATTGCCCGCATCGCGAGATTCCCAAATACTGTTCCGCGCTCCATAACTCGAAACCGTTAATAAAAGGTGATTCGCATTGCCCCGTTGCACGTCAATGGAGGAAATATTGCCACCAAAACCGCCGCCAACTGCCACTGCGGTCAACGAAGTGCCATTGTGCGCGTTATCAATCCTGTATAATTGTCCACCTGTCGTTCCTACGTAAATCCGATTCGGCATATTTGGGTCGGAACCAATGTGGGAAATCACGGAAGACGTTCCATTAGAAAGCGCGACATTGGAAACATCCACTGCTACTGCCTGATTGGTGGCTAAATTCCACCGCCATAAATCATTCGCATTCGATTGAGCATAGAAAATATTAGTCGCATTATCCAAATCACAAGGTGTTAAAAATTTGCCCCGCGAGTTCGTGCCGCCACTGAAACTGCTTCCACCATTTGTCGAAAGCGAAAACGCACCATTATATAAGGAGACAATTTGATAATTCGGATTATTCTGGTTGATAAAACAATAAAAACCATCTCCACCCAAAACCGTCCGACTCGGTGCAACACCGCCTGTGCTAATTTGGTGTGAACCATTATCTTGCGCTCCTGCCAAATAATAATTCATCCCTGCTGTCGGGTGAATTGCACAAGAATAAAATAAAGTCGTAATATAATTATCGTTTTTACTGGTATAGGAAAAATTGGTCTCTGCATTCACCACCCGAAAAAGTCCGCCATCACAACCCACATAACCGACGGAACCATTGCCTGGTTCAAAGGTAAAACCATGATGGTCTGCATGTACATAAGGGTAATTGGAACCAGTCCAAGAACTCACTTGCGACCAAGAACTGCCGCCATCCACTGTTCTAAACAAATCGACTCCGCCTACATACGCCACTTTGGGGTTGGTTGGCGAAACCGCTAAGGATAAATCATACCATGCTTGACCGCGTGTAAAATCGTTTATACTTGCTGGACCATTGCCATCGCGCCAAGATAAACGCGGTGTTGCCCGCCAATTCGCCCCGCCATCAATCGTTGTATAGACTGCTGAACCAATGCCGTTTTGGTTGCCTACCAAATAAATGACATTGGCATTGGAAGGCGCAACAGCCATTTCCATACGGCTCAGTCCAGTTGGGAAGCCATTGTTAATCGTTGAAAGAGAAGTCCAACTGCCTACATCGCCATTCGAGGTGGATTTATACACATTATTACTCGTTGCTGCAAAAATCGTGTTGCCCACTTGTTGCACGCGCCAAGTCGTATTTGCCGCAAAACCAGCTACACCAGAACCTAAGACTTTGTTCCAAGTCGCGCCGCCATCTGCACTTCTATGTAATCCATTGTCAATCGTACTGACGAAAATATTGCCATTCGTAGGATTGATGGAGAGCGCGGAGCATTTATTGAAGCCACCTGTTGTGGTTGCTGCCAATAAAGTCCAAGTAGTGCCGCCATCCGTAGATTTCATCACCCCTTTTCCAGGTGCGTCACCTGCTGCTACATCCCCTGTACCCAAATACATGATTTTCGGATTGCTCAAATCTTGCACAATGGAGCTGATTGCCAATGCCGCAGACCAATCATCCACCAATTTCCAAACAGGCTTCACGGCTGTAATATCGGTTGTTTTCCAAAGTCCACCTGTTGCCGAAGCGACAAAAACGGTTTTACGCGTACTGTCACTTATATCGACCAAGATAGCTCGAGACCGCCCACCTACATTATTGGGACCCCGATTCGTCCAGCGCGCTCTGGATAAAGCACCGCGAGCGAAAGTACCATTTTGCTCCAACGTTTGTTGACGGCGTAAGGTCTGTTCTAAAGCAATGAGTTTGCGGTCTCTTGGCACATAACCCAAAGTAGGATCCAGTGTGCGCTCTTTTTCCATCTCAATAGCCTCATTAATACGCTCCGCCTTAGGGCGTTTTTTGAAAAAGTAGGTATTAGAGGCTTTTTCAGTCCTATCAACTTCAGTTGCAGCGATGTCAAGCGCGAGAAGGGGCGTTTTATGAATCGGTTGCGTTTCCTGAGTTATGGACACAGGAGGCGCATCAACAACCATTTCGGTCGATTTGGGCGTTGAAACGACCGCGATAGGCAAGTGTTTACGCACTTGATGCAATGCCAATCCAATAGCGGTTGTTGCGCCAGCAAGTAAGATTATACTTGAAATACGTTCGTAAATCCTTTTTTTCATGCTACGTGTGGTTTATGATTTCTACGAGAATGCTGATAAACATGATTAAATTTGAATGCGTGTGATTGAGATTACAAAATTAAAAAATATCTTTATTCTTACTATACTGAAATGCTCGAAAATTGAAATTTGTTTAAAATCATCTCTTGTTTAGACCCATTTTAAGGCAAAAGGATTGCTTTTTTTTAGTAACCACTAAAAAAAGATAAAAATCAATAAAATTAAAAATAGATTATATCCGTAGAAAATAAATGTAAGGAGGGGAATGTTTGTGATTTGGGCTGGGTTGTAGCTGAAATTAATCCCAATATCGACCCATTAACTCCCAAACGCTTTCGTGTGTTAAAATCTCACTGCCCATATCGGCATAAATATCGCCATCGCGTTTGTAAGCACGCAAGGCAGCTAAATCGGATTCAGCCATTCGATTGACTCGGTTTCTTCTAAAATGCCCTTTGACTGCATTGTTAATCAAGCGCACAAAAATATCGTGTCGTTTATTTTCAGATTTTCTAAAATACTCATTCCGATAATATTCCAAAGACGCAATCAATTCCATCACTTGGTTTTCGATAAAGCGTGTTTTGCTTTTGCCTGCATTTCCAACCAATAAATGTAACAATTGAATGACCAAAATCGCGCTATTCATACCCAATTTGTCTTTCGATAAAAACATAATCGAATTATTGAATGCAACAGCGTCATACGGACGCATGAAAGTAGCATCTTCGGGTTTGGTTTTAATCATTTTGGCAGCAATTAAAAATTGCATGTAGGCTTCATAAATGCGAAATTCTTCTGCCAAGATGTCTGCTTGCTTTTGATATTCCAAATATTCAATCAATAGAGTGAAAAACAACCATGCTTCTTGGTATTGATTGGTGAAAAGGTATAATTTCATTAAGGTCAAACCGCGATTGAACCAATTGTGTGTGCCAATCGGCTCAATATCTAAGGACATACGAGTATATTGAATCCCTTCTATATATTTGCCTAATTGCAAAAGAGCTTTCGCTTTGTGGTGCACAAATAAAGCCATATACCGTTCAGGCGCAAACTTTTTCGCTTTCAAAAAAAGAATTGCCTCATCTGTTGCTTTAAGCACCGCCTCATAGTCGTGCCTACAGAGATGATCCATGATGATTACTAATCTTCCAAATACATGCAATCGAATACTACTATATTTTTCTAAATATGGTTTGATTTGTTCAACATAGGCTTGAGTAGTCTTATCAAAACCAACTGGAATCAATTTGCTCTTTACGAATTGACTAACGACATTGAAATAAAGAAATTCTGTGGTCGTTTCAGCATCTAAAACAGGTAAATATTGGGCATACAAACCCCTCATCTCATTCATTTTAACATCATCATGCACTTGATGTGCATACAAATGACTTAATAGATGGCTCGAATTGATAATCATGTCGGTCAAATCATATTCTTGCGCATAGCCAAGTACTGTTTCGGCTAAATCTAAGGCTGCCATTGGTTTGCCTCTGCGATATAAAATATTAACAGTAGCCCAGTTCTTATAACCTTCGTAATAAGCCTGTTGATAATCATCTAAATCTGCTTTTTTAAAATCAACTATCAAAACTAATTGCCCTAATCGCTTTTTTAATTCGTATTTCAAGGTCTTATAAGAACCAAAATTGCTTCTTTTTTCATATAAAACCTTAGCTGCTGCTGAATCGGTTA
>JBDLWG010000327.1:0-13151 GCA_039804385.1 Bacteroidota bacterium | reverse complement strand
GCACGCCTTGCATTGATAGCAAACGTTGCCGTATCTGCACGCCTTGCATTGATAGCAAACGTTGCCGTATCTGCACGCCTTGCATTGATAGCAAACGTTGCCGTATCTGCACGCCTTGATGTAATGGCTGCTCGCGCTGTATCGGTGCGTAAGAGTCCATTGACGACATACAGGGCGGTATCGGAACGTCTGGTATAACCCGCACTATCGGCATATCGTGTTCGCCATGCAAAATTGGCAGTGTCACTGCGTCTTGAATTTAAAGCCAGTGCCGCCGTTCTTACGGTATCTGTGCGCGATACACCGTTGATAACATACAACGCCGTATCCGACCGTCTTGCATACCCTGCACTATCCGCATACCGCGCTCGCCATGCAAACATCGCCGTATCGCTGCGGCGAGCATTGAGAGCTACGGCTGCCGTCCGAATCGTATCCGTGCGCAAAACACCATTTAAAACATACAACGCCGTATCAGAACGTCGTGCATTCAAAGTATAACCTGTACTATCCGCGTATCGTGCTCGCCATGCAAACATCGCCGTATCCGACCGTCTTGCCGTCATCGCAGCGCGTGCTGTATCGGTGCGTAAGAGTCCATTCACCACATACAGGGCGGTATCGGAACGTCTGGTATAACCTGCACTATCCGCGTATCGTGCTCGCCATGCAAACGTCGCCGTATCCGAACGTCTTGCCGTCATCGCAGCGCGTGCCGTATCGGTGCGTAAGAGTCCATTGACCACATACAGGGCAGTATCGGCACGTCTGGTATAACCTGTACTATCCGCGTACCGCGCTCGCCATGCAAAATTGGATGTATCGGAACGTCTTGCATTTAACGCCAAAGTTGCGGTTCTAACGGTATCCGTTCGGGAAATCCCATTTAAAACATATAAAGCGGTATCGGAACGTCTTGTATAACCCGCGCTATCCGCATACCGCGCCCGCCATGCAAACAGTGCCGTATCGCTGCGACGAGCATTGAGTGCTACTGCTGCCGTCCGAATCGTATCCGTGCGTAAAACGCCATTTAAAACATATAACGCCGTATCGGAACGACGAGCATATCCTGCGCTATCGGCATATCTTGCTCGCCATGCAAACAGTGCCGTATCGCTGCGTCGGGCATTGAGCGCAAATGTTGCCGTATCGGAACGGCGGGCATAAAGTGCGGCGCGTGCCGTATCCGTGCGTAACAATCCATTGACCACATACAGGGCGGTGTCAGAACGCTTTGCAAAACCTGCACTATCGGCATATCGTGCTCGCCATGCAAACGTTGCCGTATCGGAATGCTTTGCATTTAACGCAAGGGACGCAGTGCGCACCGTATCCGTTCGAGAAACGCCATTTAAAACATATAAAGCGGTATCGGAACGACGCGCAAACCCTGCACTATCCGCATACCGCGCTCGCCATGCAAACGTTGCGGTATCGGAATGCTTTGCATTTAACGCAAGGGACGCGGTTCGAACTGTATCCGTTCGAGAAACGCCATTTAAAACATATAAAGCGGTATCGGAACGACGCGCAAACCCTGCGCTATCCGCATACCGCGCTCGCCATGTAAACATCGCGGTATCGCTACGTCGAGCGTTTAATGCAAACGTTGCCGTATCGCTACGTCGAGCGTTTAATGCAAACGTTGCCGTATCGCTACGTCTTGCAGCAATTGCGGCGCGTGCCGTATCCGTACGCAAGAGTCCGTTCACTACATACAACGCCGTATCGGAACGCTTTGCAAACCCTGCACTATCCGCATACCGCGCCCGCCATGCAAAATTAGAGGTATCACTCCGGCGAGCATTGAGTGCTACGGCTGCTGTACGAATCGTATCCGTGCGCAAAACACCATTTAAAACATACAACGCCGTATCGGAACGACGCGCAAACCCTGCACTATCCGCATACCGCGCTCGCCATGCGAACAGTGCCGTATCGGAACGTCTTGCCGTTATTGCGGCGCGTGCTGTGTCCGTGCGTAATAACCCATTGACCACATAAAGTGCGGTATCGGAACGGCGTGCGTTCAACGCGTACCTTGCCGTATCCGCATACCGCGCTCGCCATGCAAAATTCGCGGTATCGGAATAGCGGGAGCGTCCCGCATAATTCGCACTATCACTTCTTCGGGCATAAGTTGCGCTATCTGCAATTCGAGCGCGATTGGCATAATTGGAACTATCCGCAAATCGAGAACGATTGGCATAATTAGAAGTATCGGAGCGTCGTGCATAAAGTGCGGCGCGTGCCGTATCCGTGCGTAATAACCCGTTGACTACATAAAGGGCGGTATCGGAACGGCGGGCATTCAAAGCATAACCTGCCGTATCTGCATATCGCGTTCGCCATGCAAAGTTTGCGGTATCACTGCGTCTTGAATGGAGTGCAAGATAGGCGGTATCGGAACGTCTTGCATAAAGTGCGGCGCGTGCCGTATCCGTGCGTAATAACCCATTCACCACATAAAGTGCCGTATCGGAACGTCGTGCGTACCCCGAACTGTCAGCGCGACGGGCGTTCAACGCGTATCCTGCCGTATCCGCATATCGGGATCGCCATGCGAAATTCGCCGTATCCGAATATCTTGCACGCCCTGCATAATTGGAACTGTCACTTCTACGGGTATAATTCGCACTATCCGCAAAGCGGGCGCGATTCGCATAATTGGAGCTATCCGCAAAGCGGGCGCGATTCGCATAATTGGAACTATCCGCAAAGCGAGCGCGATTCGCATAATTGGAACTATCCGCAAAGCGAGCGCGATTCGCATAATTGGAACTATCACTTCTACGGGCATAATTGGCACTATCCGCATACCGCGAACGGTTCGCATAATTGGCGCTATCCGCATACCGCGAACGATTCGCATAATTGGCACTATCACTTCGACGGGCATAATTCGCACTGTCCGCATACCGCGAACGATTCGCATAATTGGCACTATCACTTCGACGGGCATAATTCGCACTATCCGCATACCGCGAACGGTTCGCATAATTCGCACTATCACTTCTACGAGCATAAGTTGCACTATCTGCGTATCTGGAACGGAATGAGTAATTCGATGTATCTATGCGCCCTCCATTGGGTAAAAAACGCACACTATCGGCAATAATCGCTCGACCCGCAATTCGCGCACTATCTGCAAATG
The DNA here is from genome assembly GCA_039804385.1 of Bacteroidota bacterium. Taxonomy (GTDB): domain Bacteria; phylum Bacteroidota; class Bacteroidia; order Chitinophagales; family Saprospiraceae; genus JAAFJT01. Next base: position 9,994 of record JBDLWG010000327.1, on the reverse strand, counting down.
CAGCTTTATCAGTATATAACGCATATGGAACTGAAATCATTTGATTCGTTCCCATATTCAAAAAGTTGTTACCACCTGTAACATCCATCTCAACCTTCAAAAAGTATTTGTCTGCCCCCCACTTAATATTTGGAAATAACACTTGTGAACCACCTTGTCGTTGCCCTTGTCCGATATTTAAATCAAATAGCCCGAAACCATCCGTAATAACGGAATGATTTTCTATCCATTCTGGAACGCCCGATGAAATACCTTTTAAGATGGAAATCCGAACCTTGATGTTTTGATTCACTAATTCCCGCCCCGAAGGATCGGTCGCAACCCCTTGATAACAAACTGCTTGTGGAACTTGTGCATGTACGACGACCGTTCCTGCTATTAGAAATAGTAGGGTCGCCAATAATTTTTGAATCATGAGCTATTATCGTTTTTGAATTTACTTTACCAATCGTTTTTGATTTGTTTATTGAATCAATCGCTAAAAAATACGGAACTAATGCAATTATTGTAAGTAAGATTCGGAAACGAAAACGTGTCTAAACTAAATGAAGTTGATGCGTATTGCGTTTATTATAATGACTTAATTCATTTGACGGCGCAAAGATTAAATCTTTTGTGAAAGTATCCAAGCATTAGGGTAAAAAAAATTCATTTTTTTTAAAAATTGTGACAATTCAAATTTGTCAAATACTATTTTAATTAAATAATTAATTTTTATCTTTATTTTTAAATATTATTCCTTGTTTTCTTGCAAAATTGGATTATTAAGATAATAAACGGAGCTTTTAAGGTTTTGTTTCCAATCCTTCAACCTGTTTCATTTGGTAAAATAGGATTTTTAAGGCAACAAAATATCTTTTTATTCTTTTTAAAATAAGTGACAGGTTTATGGAGCCTAAAAAACTGCATTTTGATTCAAAAATTTATATTTTTGTATGGAAATATGGATTTGTGACTATCAATGTCCTGTGTTGCAAGGTTTTTTTACAAAAAAAAAGTATAAAATGGTTTCTATTAAAATAATTATTTTATATAATAAAAACACAATGTATTTTTATTTTTTATCAAAATAAGATTTATAATTTTAAAAATTTTAAAAAAAAACAATTTTTAGACTATTTTGCAACCTTATTCCGTTACAAGATTCCGTTAATTGATTTTTATAAAAAACAAAACCGCCACCATCCACCATGACGCTCAAAGAGAAAGTCGAAGCTATGGATTCGCTTGTCCTCACTGGAAAATTTGTAGAAGCTGTTGAACAGTTCTTCCATCCAGATGCTGTTGCTCACTCGGCACAGGCAGACCGCAAAAACGGCAAAGAACTTAAAATTGAATCCTTAAAAACGTTTTTTAAGGGTATCAAACAAATCAATCACATCCAACTACACAGTTACGCTGTGGGTGACCAAGTTACGATGTCGGAATTTACATTCCAGTTTACTTCCATTTATGGGTCTCCTATCACTTGGAACGAGGTGATTCGGCGGCGTTGGAAAGATGGTTTGGTTTATGACGAAAAGTATTTTACCGCAGAACCAACCGATTTATATACGCCTATTGCCTCTACGGATGTTGCGGAGGATAAATCTGGGATGAACCGCATGAGGGCAAAATATGCTTCGCCTGTGCCGCCACCGCCTTTATATTTATTGAAACCTGAAGATATTGTTTATACGCGGAGCAAAAAAGCGGTTGTAATGCCCGATTTTGCAGCTCCTGTGGAGGCTTCAAAAATGGAAATACCCGAAATTCAGGAACAAGAAGTAGTGATTCCAGAGCCGATTCTTACCAATCGGATAGCGGAGGATACAGATGATGCAATGCTCGTCGAGAGCATCGTAAATGTCGGACCTGATGATTTGAAAAAAATCGAAGGTATCGGTCCCAAAATAGAGCAAATTCTGAATGATGGCGGCATTCGCACGTTTAAACAGTTGGCTGTATCTAATGCGGATGCTATCAAAGAATTGTTGTTACAAGCAGGTCCGCGTTTTCGGATGCATGACCCAGCGACTTGGATGGAGCAAGCGGATTTAGCTGCCAAATGCGATTGGACAACCTTAGATACGTTGCAAAAAGCGTTAAAAGGCGGTCGAGCCGTAAAATAAGCAAATCATGCATCGTTTGGAGGATTTGGGTATCCTTCAAACGATGTATTGTTTTTTAATTTTATACAACTTAAATTAAAATTTATCACAATGCGAACACTCACCAGAGCGATTTTTCTCGGGTCGTTCCTTTTTTCAACCCTCCTTGCTGCACAAACCAAACCAGATCAATATGTGTTGGCAGCAGGTGGTTTGACCTTACGACAAAAACCAGATTTGAAAAGCAAAAAAGTAAAACATCTTCCGTTCGGAACAGGCATTGTCTTGAAAGCCAATAAACATCCTGACGAACATCAAACTGAAATTTTTACAGGCTATAAAGTCAAAGGTCGGTGGTTAAAAGTACAAGTGGATAGTCTTGAAGGCTTCGTTTTAAGTGCTTTTTTATCAGACCTTAAACCACCAATCATGGAGGAAGATGAAGGTGCAAAAGCGGATAGGGACTTTTTAGACCATTATTATCGGCAAAATGCACCGCCTAAAGGGGAAAGAGTGTATGGAAAAGTGGAAGTTGGAGAGGTTTATACGCAAAAATATAAGGATGGGGCGCAATTAGAAGTACGCCGTTTTGAGGGCGGTTCCATGCGCACCTTAACTTTCAATGCCAATACGTCTTTGACAGAAGCGTATTTAATTACACGGCGACTTTTTTTTGATGAAAAACCGGTGAAAGGCTTAACTTATGATGTCGTCAAAAAACGCATTGCCTGCGAAAGTGTCAATGGGCTGACAACCCTTAGTTTAGAAGCTAAAAATGGTAGAGTTGTCGCCGTGTATGCTTTAGCAGATTAATCGGTTCTTCTTTTTGAGTCCTAAAAATGCCGTTTGGGGAGGAAACGGTATCCTTTTGAAAAGAAGCGTTTTGAAATAATGGAATATGATTTGTTAGTAACTGCTTGAAAAGATACTTTTATTTCATCATTGCTCCCTGTCTGAACTGAAATGAGAGGGCTTATTTCGGTTCAGGCTTTTTTAAATTTGATACAATTCATGTACAGAATCATCGTTTTATCGCTTTACAGTTGCCTATTTGCAACGATTGCCCATGCCCAAACGCAACCTACAACCCAAAATCCACCTAAAATACCCAATGTACCTGTCGTTACAGACCCTATTGGAACGTCCGTTGGACTTAATTTTTTAGTCCATATTACAGCATTCAACGAAAATCGACCGATTCGTTATTTCTCTAATCTCACGGGCGTTACTAAAAAATTGGATAATAAAGGTATTTATCACTATTATTTGGGTGGTTTTCAGACTTTGGAAGCTGCTGAAAAGGTCAAACAGGAAATCAATGCTAAAGGTTATCCTTATGCGTATATTGTGGATGTCGCAAAAGTGCGCAAAGATTGTAATATGACTTGTGGTGATGACCCTTCTATTGATGAAAAATTGCCACCTGTGATGAAAAGCATTCGGAGCATTCATCATCTTTTCTTTGATTTTGATAAAAATTTGTTGCGGGTGGATTCTAAATCGCAATTGAATCGCTTGACGACGATTTTATCCGATAACGCGGCGTATCGAGTTGAGTTCAAAGGGCATGCGGATTCAAAAGGCAGTGCGCAATACAATCAAAATTTATCAGAACGGCGGGCTGAAGCGGCTAAAAATTATTTGACCAATCGGGGCATTCGCAGTGATAGGGTGAAAGCGAGTTCTTATGGGAAAGATTCGCCTATCGCTTATAATGAAATCAATGGAAAAGATGTGCCAGAAGGTCGAAAATTTAATCGGCGGGTCGAGATTTTTATCACGGATGCAGAAGGAAATGTTATGAATGCCATGGTGGATCCTATTGATATTCCAAACGAATTGTTGATTGGCGGTGTTCCTAAAAATTAAAACACATAGTTCATAGAGGTGGACATAGAACACATAGGGTAATATATATTAAAAATTTACCTATGTATTCTGTGTCCACCTCTATGAACTATGTGTTTTAAAATCCAATAATTATAACAATCAATACCGAATATTCCATCAGAAAGATTTAAATTTGCGCGGTTCTACATTTTCTATTAAATTCATTTATAACAACATTATGAAAAAAATAATTCAAAAACAATTCATTATCAATATTTTATTATTTTGTATTGGAATTAATTTATTGTGTTTGTGCGCTTGCAAAAATCCGCAAGAGGCTGTTTTGAATCAATTGAATGACGAAGTGATGAAATTGCACAACGAAACGATGCCTAAAATGGGCGATATTTATCAATTGAAAGCAGCTTTGAAAAAACAAAGTGAAACAACGCATGAAGATAGTACGCACTTAAAAGAGGCATTGCTTGAAGCACAATTGTCGCTTGCCAAAGCGGATGATGACATGATGACATGGATGCATCATTTTACAGAAGGCAAAAATGCGGCAAAAACCTATGAAGACAAAATAAAATTTTTCAAAACACAAAAGGATAGTATCCAGATTGTTAATAATCAAATTTATATGAGTATTGCCATTGCCAGTAAATATGTCAATATCAAATAAAATAATTAAAAATGTTCAATAAAAAATTGCTTTTTGTGGGGGCGGCTGGGTTGGCGATTGGGTTGGCGATTGGGTTGATGAATTGTCAAAATGATGCGAAATCGTGTCGCAATCAAGGTGGAAAATTGCCGATTGTTGGAAATAGAGACATCACGAGTCAAGGCGATACGCTTTATCCAACGATTCGAACGTTTACCTTTACCAATCAGGAAGGAAAAGCCATTACGAATCATACATTTCAAGATAAAATTTATATTGTTGACTTTTTTTTCACCAGTTGTCCTACGATTTGCCCAAAAGTGACGGCGCAAATGTTGCGTGTTTATGAGCGATTTAAAAACAATTCTAATTTGCTTTTATTATCGCATACCATTGACCCTAAACGAGATACGCCTGATTATTTGAACAACTATGCTCAAAAATTAGGAATTTCAAACGCTCAGAAATGGCATTTTGTAACGGGTGAAAAGGATAGTTTGTACGCGATTGCGAATGATTATTTCAGCATTGCGAAAGAAGACCCGAACACACCAGGTGGATTTGACCATTCAGGGCGTTTGATTTTGGTCGATAAAGCGCGGCGCGTCCGTTCTTTTTGTGATGGTACGAATCCGCAAGAAGTCGATTGCTTCCTGCGCGATATTGAAACCTTACTCAAAGAGCCTTAATTGAATCTTTGAACCCTTTTTTCACCCTTTTTAAAACCTTAAAAGATTGAAATTAAAGCTAATATATTTTATTTTCGGCATATTTATTGTCCTATACGCGTGCAATGATAATCCATATAAACAAGGAAAAATTTTATATGCGAATTTTTGCGCGAATTGTCATGGGGAGCGCGGTGAAGGACTCAAATCGTTGATTCCGCCCTTATTACAATCGGATTATTTGGAACAACATCGAAAGGAATTGCCCTGTATCATTCATCAAGGCTTAAAAGGCGAAATTGAAGTCAATGGGCGCAAGTATAATCAAGAGATGCCTGCGATTCCAAAACTTAGTTTTTTTGAAATTACCAATGTGTTGAATTATATTCAACTCAATATCAATCAATCCGATACCAAAAATATTTTTACCGCAGATGAAGTGGAACAAGGATTGAAAAAATGTGAGTAGCATTCCTGAATCTCATTTGTGGAACCGCCAAAAAACAAAACGAAGCGACCGAGACATTACATCACAATCGCTTCATTCCCAATGATTTATCAAGTTTCAACCTTAGTTACTTCGGTCGGTGGTTTTAAAGCACCGACCGAATCTTTTATAGTAGCCCCTTCATATGAAGGGTTTTAATATGCAAAAATTACCAATAACGGATACCAAAAATACACACGAATCATGCCAGATGTGTAAACCCTTTTTCGGGATGATTGAACCCCGTCTAATGCTTCTATTGTTTTTCAACGAACCGAAATAGTGAAATAGTTCCATTATTTTTTAATACATGGAATACTGTTTTGTTTATAACAAAACAATTACAAAGATACTCATTTGATTCAATGATGGTTCTAACGATGATTGTATAGGGGCTTTTGAGCCTTGTGGGTATTAAAATATTTAAATCATTGTAATAGGACTTGATTCATTCCAATTTTTTAACAATAATTTCAATTTTGATGATTTTGTTTGGTTGTTTGCCTTTGTCTGTTGCTACACGACTTCGGGTTGCGAACTAACGCAAAGATACGCTGTTTTATTCTAAAATTCAAAAAAAACAAAACATAATTTTTTGAATTATGTAAATTATAAAAATATATTTGGCATTTCGTTTTCCTTTTTAGATCAATCGAATGCTACCATCCATTTCCTAAATGATTTGTAAATCCATTCGAGCATCACTTGCGTCAAGTTTGAAACTTGGCGCAAGTTTATTTTCACAAATCGTTTAGGAGATGTATATCAAGCGCGAAGTCAAGTCATTTGGACGCTTTCCGATACGGTCTATTTGCTTTTTGGAAGCCTTCTACATTTTTTTCATGGATTCGTAGAAAGGTTTTGAGCATTAATCGTTAAAAAAAGGGTTTCGGAAACTTTTTATCTTGGAAAAGTTTTAGCAATTATATAGGATATTCAAAAAATGGCGTAATTTGCGGGTGTCTTTATGAAAATTTTTTTTTCGATAAAATGGACACCCCATTTTTTGAACCTTTGTGATAATTTTTAATTTATGTCTGATTTTTTAAAAAAATTAAAATCCATTTTTATTGCAGAAGACCCGAATGCGGGCAAAGCGGCGGGCAATGCGCAAGCGACCAAACCTGCGAATCCTTCGTCTCGGACTCCTACGCCGTCTGTTCCTGCACGCCCTACAAACAATCCGACGCATTCCAGTCCGCCTGTGCCGCCTGCGGGTTCTTTTCCGCCTGTCACGCCCGGTAAGGCGAATGACCGTTTTACAGATGTGTTGTTGACGGCGATGTATCAGGCGAATCAGGACGGTTTTGATTACATCGAATTTAAACAGGCATTGGAAAGTTTAGCCAAAATGCCGATGGATGAAGCGACTCGTTTTCGGTCTGCCTATGCTATGGGGCAAACGATGGGGACGAGTTTTGACCGTTTGATTAATACGGCGACTTTATATATGGATGTTTTGAAAAATGAACAGGTCAAATTTGAACAGGCAGTTGCCAATCAACGCGCTCAACAAGTTGGAAATAAACAAGCGGAAGTAGCGAATTTGGAAGAAACGATTCATCAAAAATCGGAACAAATCAAGCAATTGACCCAAGAAATCCAACAACATCAGCAACAAACGGAGCGTTTGAAAACGGAAATGGAGCAAGCTGTCGCAAAAGTAGAGCAAACCCATCAAGAATTTGCAGCCAGTTATCAGACGATCATTGGGCAGATTCAACAAGATGTTGCCAATATCAAAAATTATTTAAAATAAAAAACAATCGCCCATTATGTTAAAAACGGTTCTAAGTCAATTAGTTACGCTATTGAGAGGCAAATATGGAATGCCTTTTTTCATTCTATTATTAGTCGTCATCGTTTGGAATTTGCCCCGACTGATTACGTTAGCGACGATTTTGGGATTGGCATTTCTCGGTTTTAAATATTTGGAAAGTCAGAAAAAATAAAATTTTGCTCCTTTGTGTAGGATGGATGTACGGATTCAACGGATTTTCACGGATTGGTACGGATTTTTGGGTAAGGGTATTCCAAATGAGAGAATAACAAAAAAAAATCCGTACGAATCGGTGAAAATCCGTTGAATCCGTACATCCATCCTACACAAAGAAGCAAATTCAATCGTTTTTATTAATTTTTTAAAATCAAATACTTATGAAAAAAAATTACGTATTCATTCTATTGATTACCATTTGTTTAAGCAGTTGTGACGACAAGGTAACCGAGTCAACCAGCGAAGATAAAGTTCAAGCTGTTGCCAACAAAGACGGTGCTATCGAAACCGAATTTACCACAGAACATCTTCCTAATGGTTCGGACATTATTATAACCAAACACCGTATTTGGAATAATAATTTATTGACCAAAGAAGTCATCTATAAAGATACGGTGCGCGGTTTAGGCAAAATGCCAAAAAAAAGTGTAACGGATACAACTGATATCAATAAAGATTATGAATTTTACATTACTGTCAAATAAGTTGTTAAGTATGAATAATTGATTTTAAATTAATTAAATGATTTATACTTCATAATAGATAACCTATCAACGATAACAAATTCTTATCCGAAGCGATGAAAAAATCAAAAATAGTAACCCTTGTTTTGCTGAGTGCGGCTTTAAATGCCTGTAAAAACAAGGAAGACGATTGGCAATCTGCCAATGGCAATCACGGCGGAAAAAAAGTTTATATGCGTTCTGATACAAGTGCGCCTTACACCCAAACGCGTACGGTGCATCATTACCATAGTTCGCCCATTTTTTGGTATTACGCCTTTCGCCCCTACAGTACGTACAGTCCTTCGACGCATAGTTATCGTCGGTCAGGGTTTTATTCCAGCAGCATTTCGCCGCAATCGAATGTAGGAACCAATCGTTTTAAAAATACGATTTCAAGAGGCGGCTTTGGAAGTACTTTTAGGTCATCATCCAGTAGTCATAGTAGCTTTGGGCGGTCATCCTCCGCACATTCGTCCTCTGGTGGACACTCATCTGTTGGTAGTTAGTGATTAAACACATCGTTCACATAGGCGGACATAGTTCACATAGAGGCAACTATGTGAACTATGTCCGCCTATGTGAACGATGTGTTTTAAAACCATTTTTATAAAAAAATTGAACCTCATGAAAAGAATAAAAACAACGCCGCGCCCGAATTGGGAGGAAAAAGTAGAAAATTTAGGATTTGGTTTTCATACCTTAGAAAGCATTTACTGGGATGAATCAGCCTATTACGAGTTCACGATGCCCGAAATTGAAACCATCGAAAAGGCAACTGCGGAACTATGGCAGTTATGTTTAGAGGCAGTCGAACATGTTATTAGTAAAAAACTGTATAAACAATTCCATATTCCTCAATGGATTGTGCCACATATTGAAAAAACGTGGAATGATGATGCGCCCAGTATTTATGGGCGATTTGATTTCACTTTTCGGAATGGTGTGCCTAAATTATTGGAATTCAATGCCGATACGCCAACTTCTTTATTTGAAACGGGGGTTGTTCAATGGGATTGGTTGCAAAGTGTCGCGCCTGATAACGACCAATTTAATTCGGTACATGAGAAATTAGTATCGTATTGGCGGACGTTGCGTAAATATTTGCATCGGGGCGAAGTCGTTTTTAGCTGTGTCAAAGATTCGTTGGAAGACACTACGACCACTGAATATATCCGCGATACAGCGATTCAAGCAGGTTTGCAAACGCGTTTTGAATTTTTGGAAGATTTGGGTTGGGATGAAATCAAACATCATTTCGTTACATCGGATGATGAACCCATTAAAAATATTTTCAAATTATATCCTTGGGAATGGTTGTTGCATGATGAATTTGGACTTCATGTGGTGCAAGACCGACTCAAAACGCATTGGATAGAGCCCAGTTGGAAGATGATTTTGAGCAATAAAGCGATTTTAGCTGTTTTGTGGGAATTATTTCCAACTTGCCCTTATTTGTTGCCGACTTATTTTGATAGTGTTGACCTACATAGTTACGTCCGAAAACCACTATTGAGTCGGGAAGGTGCGAATATTCAAGTGGTCAAAAACAATCAATTTGTTTTGGAAACAGAAGGCGAATATGGTGAAGAAGGCTATATTTATCAAGAATTGTGTGAATTGCCTGTTTTTGAGGGCAATTCGGTTTTGGTTGGGTCTTGGTTGATTGGTCAAGAACCTGCTGGCATTGGTCTGAGAGAATCGGATTCAATGATTACAGATAATGGAAGTCGTTTTTTACCACATTTGATTGTTT
>JBDLWG010000326.1:0-12399 GCA_039804385.1 Bacteroidota bacterium | reverse complement strand
TCTTCGTCAAATACGTGCCTGATAAGGAAATACTTTTTATCCAACCGAACTGAGGGTGTGCCGAAGGATGCCATTCCGAATCCAAATCCAATCCTTCTGTTTTCAACAAACTTAAATTGGTTGGCAACCATTTATGATGTACCGAATCTTTGGTTCGGTCAATAATATTGTAACCATCCCGCCGAAAAAAAGCAAGGCTCCCTGTGATTTCACCTGCTTGATATTTCAAACCCAATTCATAATTATCGGCTTTTTCAGGCTTTAAAACAGGATTTGCATCATTAGCAGCATTCTTAAAATACAAATCGGTATAAGTTGGAACGCGATAAGACGCACCATAATTAGCAAAAAAACGAATCCTGCGCCCCATTTGATAACCCAAATCGATACCGGGGAAGGCATGATTTCCAAAATCGGAATAGTTCGTTAATAAAACGCCAGGTGTGAGCGTCCAATCCTTCCAAGAAAATCGGTGTTCCGCAAATAAACTCCATTGAGTGCGCTGATGCGTATCCAAACGGGTGCTTTCAAACTGCGTTTGATTCATTTCTAAGCCTAATCCAGTGGTTCCATACGCACTTTTATAGGTTGTTTGCAATTCTGCGGTCAACACATTGCTTTTAGTTTGATTGCGATAACGGTCTGGCGCGTAACGATAATATTGATAATCGTCTTCATGTTTGCGCCAAGCAAGGCGCGGTTTAATCGTCCATTGCCCTATTTCAAAAGGCATATCGACTGCTGCAAAACGGGTTTGAGTCCCTTCATATTCGCTACTCGTATCTTTGGGCGCGTAAAAACCACTGGCACCAAATTTTCGCGTCGTGATGCCCGACAAAATATTCAAATCCCGACCCGCGATTTTCCATTTGGCTTGGTAAAACAAATTATCTAATTGATAATCACTATTATAGGAGCGATATCCATCAGAACGTTCACTTGAAATCGTTAATTGATGGAAAAAATCCTTCATGGGTAGGCTAATCCCTGCTTTGAATCCCCAAGTCGAATAGGCTCCTGCCATCAAACTGATTGTTGCCGCGCCTTCTTGTGCCACTTTGGTCACAATATTAATTGCGCCAGCAAAAGCATTTTGACCAAAAATGCGGGCTGCACCGCCTTTTAAAATTTCAATGCGTTCAATGTTGTTCAAATCAATAGGCAAATTCAACGCATGATGCCCCGTTTGCGGGTCTGCTAATTTCACGCCGTTGAGCAAAATCAGTGTTTGGTCAAAAGTGCCGCCGCGCACACTGATATCCGCCTGAATCCCATGAATCCCGCGTTGTCGAATGTCCAAACCAGCCACAAAACTCAATACTTCTGCAAGACTCGACGCAGGCAGTTGTTGAATTTGCGTTTTGCTGATGATTTGAATACTGCGTGTAGCAGCAGAAAGAGGTATTTGAAGCCGATTCTCTTGAATTATCACTTCTTGCAAGTCTCTAACTGGCGAAACAGTGTCTGTTTGTGCCGCAATTTGATTCAAAAAACAAGAGAAAAGTAAAATTTGTTTGAAATTAAACATAATGGGTTAACTAAAATAGGTTATTGTATTTTAGCGGCGCAAAATTAGTTTTTTTAATCTCTAATGACAAAATTAGAATTGTGGTTGATGGATGTACGGATTTCACGGATTTTCACGGATTTTCACGGATTTTTTAAAAAAAATCCGTGAAATCCGTGAAATCCGTGAAATCCGTACATCCATCAACCCAATCACAATCCAACGCATCTAAGTTTAAAATTTGACTATTTTTTTTGTAAAAATGCCTTTTTCGGTTTCGACTTTTAAGATGTAAAAACCTGCTGATAATTCATTTAAACCTGCTGCCATCATTTCATTTTCATGCGTTATTATTTTTTGATTTAAATGGACTTTACCAGTATAATCCAAAATCTGATAATTCGTTATTTTATTTTGATAATTATTATTTTTTAAAATAAAATAATTTAAAAAGGGGTTTGGGTAAACGATAATTTCATTCGAGGTAGCTTCAACCGATTGTGTAGATATAGGATTTTTAATAAAAAGGCAATAATCTTCCACTTCGCCCCCACTCAAACGCTCACAAGCAGTTGGTGCAATGCCTGTTTGTCCAACGTATTTTAAGGAAACGCGCAACCGCGTCAAGCCACTAAGCGCATCATTCGGAACAGTAAAATTACTATTGGCTTTTGCAATGATGCGCCCTGCATCCCAAATCAACTCTCCTGCATCTTCAAAATCGCCATCTTGATTGTAATCCAACCAAACGCGGGGATGTTCAAAATAAAATAAATTGGGTTGCCATCCCGGAACAATGCTGATTGGATAAGTCACGCCTGCCCGCAATTCCAAACCTGTATGGGTGTATTGAATGTAGCCATTATTATTGCCTGATGCTTTCCTATAATTGGCAATTTGAAATGTATCAATCCATTCCGAAGCAGTGTTTGAACTAAAGGTCGTACAATACGGTATTTCGGTACACGCACCACAACCTTTGGTTTGAAACGGAATCAAGGTATCTAACGCCGTTTGATTATTAGCACAATTCGTTTTAATGAAAATCGTATAATTTTTACATTTTTGTAAATGATTGATAATCAAAGAAGTATCATTCAAAGCATTGTTTTGAAAAACACAGATCGCACTCCCTACTTCTTTCACGCAAACTTGATACGATTGCGCAGCAGTCACCTTTGACCATTTTGCAATCAATTGATTTTGAGTTGTTTGGGTTGAAATCGTAGTGGGCGGTTCACAACAACCATCTGTTTTGAAATAAATCGTCGTAATGCGACTGAGCGAATCCGTACAATGATTTTGAATTTCAACTTCATAATGATTACACGCGGAAAGGTTTTGAAGCTGTAATGGTGTATTTACATTGTTGAGCGTTGTCCAAGTATTGGTATTTTTAATACGATAGCGAATATCGGTTGTCGTTGCATTGTTAGGGCGATTCCAAACCAATTGTGCATTTGTAGTTGTAATATTTTTAATGCGTATTGCGGACGATTGATTACAATTAGGACAATAATTCAACACATTTAACAAGGTTTTATACGCATTGACGCGTCCGCCAGAACGCACACTGCCTTGCAAATCGGCTATCGGGTCTGTGCCGCGTATGATAAAATTTTTTAATAATAATGCTCCTTGTGCAGGATTATTTTTGGCAAAATGAATAAAATCCGAACACGGCGCGGCATAGGCAAGTGCCGCAATGCCTGTTACAATCGGTGTTGCAAAAGACGTTCCTGTACTCGAACCATAACTACCAGATGCACCCGTCGAATAAATGCCAACTCCTGGCGCACCAACATCCACATTCTGAACACCAAATCCAGCACCTTGTGAAATATTGGTATTCCGAACATCCCGATTCGTCGTACCTGTCACCACCACCAGATAATCACTCGGACATTGAGAAGGCAAATCGGGCTGCAGATCCACATCAATATTCCGATTGACCGTTGCCGCAAGGTTCAAAATACCCGCCCTGCCAAGTGCATCATAAAAATTGCACCATAATGGCGCGTCGATGGGTGCTGCATTCGAGCGTCCGAAAGACGAATTCGTTGCAACGACAAAGGCTCCGCGCCTGCCATTACTTTGTTGATACTGTTGTCGCATTTCCAATGCGTAGGAATACGCAGCGATAATTTGTGCATCCGTGCCGCCTGTGACCAAATTCATCACTTTGACCTGCCAATTCACCCCCGTCATGCCCACTTGATTATTGCCCACTGCGCCAATGAGCCCTGCGACTTGGGTTCCATGCCAATGATTATTATCCACTTGTTCTGTTCCCGTTGCCGTATTCCAACCATAATAATCGTCTATATAACCATTATGGTCATCATCAAGCCCATTATCGGGGATTTCAGCGCGATTTATCCAAATATTGGGTTGTAAATCAGGATGTGATACTTGTACGCCTTGGTCTATGACGGCAACGACAATCGTATCTCCATCCATCGTCAAACCACCTTTCGTAATATCCCAAGCCAAAGTTGCTTTAATATCGGCATTTGCCAAACCATCATTCGCACCTGTATTGCGCAAATGCCATTGATTCGCAAAAAGCGCGTCATTAGGAGTCGTTGCTCGAAAATCAACGAAATAATTCAATTGAGCCGCTCTAATCGCAGGATGTTGTCGAATTTGAGTCAATAATTTAGGCGCATCATATCGGTTTGAATCAAAATACATAGACCAAATATGCGTCGGTTTAGAAATCGGTTCGCCGATACGAAGCATTGGAAAATCCTTTTGCAAAAACGTAGGCAATTGATTATCAATTAATTGAATCAAAATAGTGCCTTTTTCAAAAGGGGATGGCTGCGCCCTTAGAAAAGCGTTTGCCCACAAAATACATATCAAAAATAAAATTTTACGCATTGGCATTAATTGGATTGTAAATGAAAATCATTAAACGCAAAAAAAGTTGAGAATGGTTGTCCAAATGGTTTTGAAGAGGATAATTTTTGGGAATCTACTTATTTTTCTAAAAAATTTTGTACAAACAACAATTCGTCATAACTTCGCTTCCTATTGAAACTTTCTTATTTCAGTCCTTTACAAATCAATCATGCGAGCCAATATTCATTTTATTTTAGCCCTTATTTTCCTTTTTTTTGCCTTATTGCAACTCAATGACCCTGACCCGCATATTTGGATACCCATTTATAGCGCAGTGGCGGTTGTTTGTTTGTTAAATAGTCAAAAAAAATATTATCCGCCTTTGATATTAGCGATTATGGGCGGTTTAAGTATTTATTGGATGAGTTATATGCCCCATTTCATGGATTGGATTCAATCGGGGATGCCTTCCATTGTCAACACGATGAGTGCTGAAACGCCTTTTGTCGAATTTATTAGAGAATTTTTTGGACTTTTATTAGCTATTTTGACCTTGGCTTATGCGTTACGAGTTGCGAGCAAAGCTGGTCTGAATTAGATACCTATTTTATTTATTTTTAATTTAATTTTTATGAAAAAAAACCTCCTCCTAAGCGGCGCATTGCTTTTAAATGCGTTTGCCGTTTTCGCGCAAGATGACTTGACGAAACCTCAAACCACCGAAGTTTGGGAGCCACAACCTAAAATCGTCACGCCTGCCGATAATAATGCCCCGCCTTCGGATGCAATTGTTTTGTTTGATGGCAAGGGCTTCAATGAATGGGAAACGTTGAAAAATAAAGCAGTCGAATGGGCTTTGAAAGACGGAGCCATGACAGTTGTAGGCGGCAAAGGCAATATCAAAACCAAAAAAACTTTTGGCGATTGTCAATTACACGTTGAATGGCGTTCGCCAATGGAGTCGGATACACTCAAAGGACAGATGAAAGGCAATAGTGGTGTCTTTTTTCAACAACGCTATGAAGTGCAAGTTTTGAATAATTATCAAAACAAAACGTATGCAAATGGTCAGGCGACTGCCATTTATAAGCAACATATTCCCTTAGCAAACGCTTGTCGCAAGCCGATGGAATGGCAAACCTATGATATTGTTTTTACGGCACCGCGTTTTCGCAAAAATGGTTCGTTGGAACGCCCTGCGTATATAACGGTGTTGCACAATGGCATTATCACGCAAAATCATGTCGAATTGCAAGGTCCGACCGAATATATTGGTACGCCACAGTATAAAATGCACGGAAATGGCGCGATTGAATTGCAAGATCATGGCAATGCAGTCAGTTATCGCAATATTTGGATTCGAGCATTGTAAATTTTAGGGATACAATTGGACTGTTATACGAATGGATGTACGGATTTTACGGATTTTTACAGATGGGTACGGATTTTTTTGCTTTTTTTGAAAAAAATTCGTACCCATCTGTAAAAATCCGTAAAATCCGTACATCCATTCGTACAACAACATGTATTGATGAAAAAATCCTAATTCAGCCTTAAATGATTGAAGAATGAAAAATAAATTTTACTATCTTTTATTCGTAACGATCCTTATTTCAACCAGTTGTAATCAGGATAAAGATAAATTTGCCGCGTTACGCGGTCACTCGCCTTGGGTTTTTCGCTCCGTTTTAGACAATATGCCCCGTATGGTGACGCTTGCGTTATCCAAAGAGGTTTGGGCGGCGTATCGGACGGATAGCTGTGCGATTTACAAAATTTGGAAAGGCAATGTCAATTTGGATGGCGCGGTTTATACCACCGTTCACGGTCCACAACCGAGCGCGATTGGCGATGCGTTTATGGTGAATCAGCATCAACAACCTTGGTTATTGGTTCAAAATGGTCAAGCAATCGTGCCAACGGTGCAATATCGAGGACATCAGTTTGATAAAAAGGGGCATGTGGCATTGCAATATGAGTTAAAAACGCCCCAAGGCAACCTTATTCAAGTCAAAGAACGTCCTGAATTGATTTTGAATCAGGGTAATGAAGTGGAGGGTTTGGAACGACAGTTTTCAACAACTGGTGTTCCCGCAGGAATGCAAGTCGTTTTGTTGACCAATGTAAGTTCGGTTCATTCCGCAGCACAAGTGACGACAACAGG
Organism: Bacteroidota bacterium; assembly: GCA_039804385.1. Lineage (GTDB taxonomy): Bacteria > Bacteroidota > Bacteroidia > Chitinophagales > Saprospiraceae > JAAFJT01. The sequence goes on along the minus strand of JBDLWG010000326.1, from coordinate 5,884 downwards.
TGGTACTTTCAAAGTAATCCATTCGACTCCGCGTACGACCCTTGCTACGATTCAAGCAGTGGATTTGCAAGGACAATTGACGTTGAAAAGCAATGGTTTGACCCAGTTTTCAACGATTTTTACCAAAGAACCATTGGTTTTGTCTGAAAACAAGGTGATTGGTAGAACCTCCGACCTTGAAAGACCGATTGGGGCGCAATTAATTGACCGCAATGATTGCAAAAGTTGTCATAATGAACAAGTCAAAACGGTCGGACCATCTTACACCGAAATTGCTAAACGTTACCCAAATAATGAAACGACGGTTAAAACCTTGACTACCAAAGTCATCAAAGGCGGTGCAGGCGTTTGGGGGCAAACCGCGATGACGGCGCACCCACTTGTCAAAGAGGAAGATATTCGCAAAATGGTCGAATATGTTTTAAGTTTGGATAATGACGTAGGCGAAAAATCAAAAGGAAATACGTTACCGCCGTCCCTTGCCAATGCAAAAGAAGCGTTAAAAGGCATTAATGACAATGATTATTTTGCAGGTGCGCTGGTGAAAATTTATCAATATCAAAAAGATTTAAACAAATTGGCGGATGCCGATAAGGAATCAACCATGCAGCCTGTTTATGCAGGTATCTCGTCCGCAATTCACATCGAACCGCAAGATTTTAAAAATTTGGAATCCAATTTTGCGATGACCGTTACTGGTTATCTCAAAATTCCTAAAACGAATAATTACACCTTTCGCGTGTATTCGGATGATGGCTCACGGCTTTCGATTGATGATAATGTGGTCATCAACCATGATGGTTTGCATGGTGGAGACCCAAAAGATGGTGAATTATCGTTGAAAGAAGGGTTGCATCCGTTTAAACTCCATTATTTTCAAGGGCGCGGCGGGAAAGGCGTTTCTTTACAATGGCGTTCTTTTGATGATGGCGAATTTACCGTAATTCGCGCCCCTGATTTGTTGCACCGAAAAGATGAACAAAGTCAAGTGGCGGGCAAAACGCTTCCAATGGCAAATATTAAGCGGATTCCAGGAGATGCGTTTGAATTACAAGGCGTTCATCCGTCTTACGATTTGACGCAGGCGCGTCCTGCGGATTTCGCGCCGAAAGTCGGCGGGATGGATTTTTTGCCTGATGGCAGGTTGGTGATTTCGACTTGGGATGAAGTCGGTGGAGTCTATATTTTGGAAAATGTGCAAACAGGGAAACCCAATCAGATTCGAGTCAAGCAAATTGCGACAGGTTTGGCAGAACCTTTGGGGTTAAAAGTAGTGGATGGGCGCATTTATGTTTTGCAAAAACAAGAATTGACCGAATTAATCGATAAAAATGGAGATGATATCATTGATGAATACCGCACTTTGTGCAATCAATGGAAGGTGTCTTCTAATTTTCATGAATTTGCATTTGGCTTGGCGTACAAAGATGGATTTTTCTATGGTGCTTTGGCAACAGCGATTTTGCCGGGTGGCGCAAGTGCCAAACCGCAGATTCCCGACAGGGGCAAAGTGTTCAAAGTCTCTAAAAAAGATGGTTCGATGGAATTTGTCGCACAAGGGTTGAGAACGCCAAATACGGTGGGCATGGGCGTTGATAATGAATTGTTTGTGAATGATAATCAAGGCGATTGGCTGCCAGCTTGTAAATTGCTGCATATCAAACAGGGTGCCTTTTTCGGTTCGTACTCGGTCGATTCTGCGGGGACAGCAAAATTGCCAGTGCAACAACCTGTGGTTTGGTTGCCGCAAGACGAGATTGGTAACTCGGCAAGTCAGCCGACTTTTATCCAAGATGGTTTGTACAAAGGGCAGATGATTCATGGCGAAGTCACGAATGGTGGTTTGAAACGCGTCTTTGTGGAAAAAGTTAAGGGCGATTATCAAGGTTGTGCCTTTCATTTTTCACAAGGCTTTGAGGCGGGGATTAATCGATTGGTTTGGGGACCCGATGGCGCGTTATATGTAGGCGGCATTGGTTCTACGGGAAATTGGGGTCATAATGGCGGCAAATGGTTTGGTCTTCAACGATTTAAATATAATGGAAAATCTGCTTTTGAACCCTTAGCGATTCGTGCTAAAACCAATGGTTTGGAATTGGAATTAACAGAAGCCTTGCGCGAAGGTGAAGGTTGGAATGCGGATGATTATGAAATCAAACGTTGGTGGTATAAACCAACCAAAGATTACGGCGGACCCAAAATGGAAGAAACGGCTTTGAAACCATTGAGTATCAACGTTTCCACCGACCGAAAAAAAGTGTTTTTTGAATTGGATGCCAAAGATATGAAAGAACGACATGTGTTTTACGTTCATTTAAAAACACCTTTTATTTCGCAGACAGGCAATGAGTTATGGATTACGGAAGGTTTTTATACGATGAATAACGTACCTCAAAACCTTGCAGGAGTGAAAAGCAATCGCCCACCTGTGATTGCTTTTAATACGCTCACACCTGCGGAACAAAAAGAGGGTTGGAAATTGTTATTTGATGGAAAATCAACGAATGGTTGGCGCAATTTCAATAAAAAAACGATTGGCGCAAGCTGGACGGTTGATGCAACCGAACAAGCCTTACATCTCAAAGCGGAGCAAAAACCAGATGGCGGCTGGCAAGCCAAAGATGGGGGTGATATTATTACAGAAAAAGAGTATGAAAATTATGAATTGAGTTTAGAATGGAGAATTTCGCCTTGTGGCAATAGTGGAGTGATTTATAACGTCATCGAAAATCAACAATTGGAATATGTCTGGCAAAGTGGTCCTGAAATGCAGGTTTTGGACAATACTTGTCATCCTGATGCGAAGATTGAAAAACATCGAGCGGGGGATTTATACGATATGATAGCTTGTAAATACGTCACGGTGAATCCTGCGGGTGAGTGGAATCAGGCGCGATTGGTGATTCGGGACAATCAAGTGGAACATTGGTTGAATGGTCGAAAAGTGGTTTCTTTTAAAATTCAGGACCCAAGTTGGAAAAAAAGGATTGCGCAAAGCAAGTTTAAAGACATGCCGTTTTTTGGAACGGGACGAAAAGGACATATAGCTTTACAAGATCATGGAGATAAAGTTTGGTATCGAAATATTAAAATTAGAACTTTTTAAGAACGCATTGCGAGCGAATTGGAACGCGGATGACGCGTTCCAATTCGCTCGCATTTACCCTCAAAACTCAAAATCGAAATTATAATTATCAACGGCATATTGAAGTCGTTTCAAGATGCGTTCTCGAAGACTTGTGGGCGTAATCACATGAATTGCCTCTCCAAATCCCAAAAATTCTCGTTCTAATTCGTAATTCACAATCACCTCAATCGTAAAAATACAACCTGCGGCTCCCAAATCGTGTTTCACCACTTGTGTTTTATGCAACGGTTTTGTTTGCACATAAGGCGCGTGTTCGGCATTGACCCAAAACGCAATAGGCTGCGGAACCTGCCAATAACTTTTAGAAACGCCAATCATATTTTCAAAATACTTATCCGACAATTGCGCATCATACCGAAAAGGATGGATTGCAATTTCAATGTTTTTGATACGATCTAACGCAATTAAATTGGGCAAATGGTAATCTCCAAGCAAACCCAACAAAAACCAACGATTGCGATATTCTTTCAACATATGCGGATAAAAAATGATTTTTTTAGGTTCGGACGCTTTAAAAGATTGATAATCAATCGCTAATGTTTTTTGTTCCAGAATCGCTTGGTACAAAACATCTAAATATTTCAATCCAACAACATATTCATTGGTTTCAAAATGAATGACATCCGCTTGCTTATTTTTGACCGTATGAATCTGATGTTGCAACCGCCCAACCATACTTTCGACGGCTTGAAAGTGGTTAAAACCTTTAAATTGTTGCAAAATCTTCACGACTTCTGATAAAACACTTAAATCTTGATGCGTCAAAGGGATTTTGGTGATACTGTATTTCGCATCTTCGTAGGTATAATATTTTTTATCCAAAACGATAATCGGCGCATTATACCCCAATTTTTCAGACCGCATCATTTGAATATCCATTTGAACGGTGCGCTGACTTACGCCTTTGCGAATGCCTTCATACTCGTACAAGGCTTCTGAACATTTTTCGACCAACTGTTCTAACGTCCATTTGCGAAAGCGGTTTTGCAAACACGCATCAATGGTTTTATACCGAATTAAGGCATTTTTATTGACAGACAAAGCTATATACTTGATTTAAAAAAATAATAAATTATTGAATGGGTTCTGTTGTTTTTAAGAATTTATTAAAAGTTTCTTGAGTGCCACAATTCAACTCACTCATTTGAACATCCGCAAAAGCAAATTTCTGAATGATTTTAGGATTGAATTTCACAATTGCTTTTTGATAAAGGCTTTCTAACGGTTCTAAACCAAATGTTTGCCTATTTTCATTTATTTTTGCTTTTTCACCAGCATTGTATCGAATCACTCTGAAACCAGTGGTTTGGTCTTTATAAACGATAATGGTAAGCCCTGTATCTCCAAAATTATATGAAAGTTGATTGCTCATTGTAAGCCAATAGGCTGCGGTATGTGGCATTAATTGCCCTTCTCTAACCGCTTTCAACACGATTTCTGTAAAATCAAAATCACCGATTCCCGAAGACATTTTTTGAAATTGATGCAAAAAAAGAACATAAGCAGGTAAATCGTTGTGCATTGGATTTTCAATACCAATCCAATTTTCATTGGGAAAGCCATTTGTTTGAATGATTTGTTTTAAAAAATGGACATTCATTTTATCAATTTGGTTAATCGTATCCCGATAACGCTCATATTTATTAGGTCGTGACCTAAATTCTTGGTCGGCATATTCAAGTCCTTTTAACGTTTGACGGATTGTTACATTTTTATCTTGATTCCATTGTTGGAATTTGCCATCAAATGTTTGAATCCATTTTTGCCATTTGGGATGCTGTTTCAAGGCTTGTAATGGAATCAAGGTTTCAAAAAAAGATTTTTTAACGCCTTTTGTTATCAAACTATCCAAGTACTGAAACGCAATATCCTCCTTTTTGAGTTCGACAGCGCAAATTGCAGCATTATAAAAATCCTTTGCGAAAGGACGCGGAACGCGTTGAAATGCCGTCTGATAATGATTTAAAGCAACCGTGTAATTGGAATCCAATAAAGCGGCTTCTGCTTGAACAATAAGGGGATGATAGGTTTTCAAGTAATCCACTTGTGCCTGCAAGCGCAAACTGGAGTAGAGTAGGAGCGTTGCGAAAAGTTGGAAGCGCATGTTGAAGTTGTTTTAAGATTAATTTAAACAACTTCAACGCGGATTCTAAATCAATTATTACAACTTCGTGTTACAATTGGATACAATTACGCAAGGTCATTTGCTTTTTTCGCCGCTTCAATGGTTTTCGCATCATTTCCAACAAAAATGGCTTCCTCAACCACAATTACAGGGCGTTTCAAAAAAGTATATTCTTCCAAAATCAATCGTTGATAGTCGTTTTCGGACAATTTTTGCTCGTGCAAACCCATCGCCCGATATTTCATGGACTTTCGACTGAACAAACTTTCATAACTACCTGTTACTTGGTGCATTGCTTCCAATTGCGCCGCCGTTAACGGTTCTGTTTTGATGTCGTGCAATGTAAATTCATTATGCGTATTCACTTGTTTGATAATGCGTTTACAAGTAGTACAACTGCTAAGATGATATATTTTTTTCATAAATCAAAAAATAAATGAATGTTTACTGAATCTGAATTGATTTTAAATCCAGATGGTAGTGTTTACCACCTGCACCTGCATCCCGAACAAATCGCTGATACGATTTTAACGGTCGGCGACCCTGAAAGAGTGGGCGAAATTACAAAACACTTTGATAAAATCGAGTATCGGGTTCAAAAAAGAGAATTT
>JBDLWG010000325.1:0-14852 GCA_039804385.1 Bacteroidota bacterium | reverse complement strand
TTGGAAGCAATATTAGCACCTTGCGTTGTAAACGTATAACCATTCGGACGATCCACCGTCACTTGGTAAACACCTGGACGCAAATCTTCAAATAAGTAGAAACCATTCGCATCCGTTGTATCGCGTAATGTGATTGGGTCACCATTGGCAGTTGTACCTGTTAAAGTAACAATTACATTTGGAACACCTACTTCATTCGCGGCTCTCACACCATCTCTTGAATTGTCTAACCAAACTAAATCACCCAATTTCGCTGGACGATAGAAACCTGCATCCACATTGCGCTCGTTTTGACCCGCCGCTAAGAAGAAATCAGGTGTATTACCCATCCAAGGATTCGCATCACTATTTTTCGTCGAATCCGTTCCTTGTGTGGGATACGTGTATTCGTAACCTGCTGGTTTTAAGAATGTTACGTGATACGTACCTGATAATAAATTATCAAATTGGTATAAACCATTCGCATCCGTTGTATCGCGCAACGTTACAGGATTGCCATTCGCATCCGTACCGTCCAACAACACAATCACATTTCCAATACCCACTTCATTCGCATCTTGAATACCGTCTCCGTCTGTATCTTCCCAAACGCTATCGCCAACGCTGGACAATAGAATCGGACGAACCAAACCAGCATCAATCGTTCGATTATCATCGCCACTCACTAAGGTCACGGCAGCCGTAACGCCTGTTTGTGGATTCGCATTGCTATCATCGGCTCCTGTTACATTATTACCTTGTGTCGTAAAATCGAAGCCCAACGGCTTGACAAAAGAAACTTGGTACGTACCAGGGCGCAAACCACTGAACAAGTATAAACCATTCGCATCGGTTGTTGTCATCAAGGTAACGGTTGTGCCGTTGCCTGTTGTACCTGTCAAATTCACCGTCACATTGGCAACCCCTGCTTCACCTGCCGCTTGCAAACCATTTCGGGAATCGTCCATCCAAACCAAATCACCCAATTTTGCAGGGCGGTATAAACCTGCATCCAACACGACATTAGAAGTCGTCAATGCAATCGTTTCCGAAAAACCATCTGGATTAATATCAGAATCTAACAAATCATTGCCTTGATTTTGATAGGTTACCAAATCATCTGGTGTCAACACGAAACGTACACGGTAGTTACCTGGATTTAAACCGTCAAAAACATACGCACCATTTGCATCCGTTGTCACCGTTCTGGTAACAGGGTTGCCGTTAGCATCCGTACCTGTCAAAATTACTGTAATGTCTGCACGGCGCGGCTCTGTATTTTGCGTTCCATTTCCATTCGTATCATTCCAAACAATCCCTTGTATTTTCAATAAACAACCCGTTCTATCAATCGTAATTTGTTGAGAACCAACTGTTACGTTTCCACAACTGTCGGTAGCCGTCCAAGTACGCGTCAATAAGGTAGAATCTGCATTGGCAACTTGTGTCATCACCACTCGTGTGGCACTACATACATCGGTCGCTGTTACGATTGCAGCCGTTGGAATGGCATTGCAATTAACGGTAACATTTGCAGGAACATCCACTAACATAGGACGCATCGTGTCTTGAACCACAATCGTTTGTTGCGTTGTAGCCACATTGTTACAAGCATCTGTTGCAACCCAAGTCCGCGTCAGCGTATAATTGTTTAAACAATTGCCATCCGTACGACTTTGTGAATAAGTCAAAGTAGGCTGTTGGTCACAATTATCCGAAAAAGTTGGGTTGAGTACGACTGGAATATTATTACAATTCACCGTTACATTCGATGGCACCGTGCCAAATAAAGGTGCTGTAAAATCGCCAATACTTATCAATTGGATTGCAGTGGCGCGATTGCCACATAAATCCGTAGCCGTCCAAGTCCGTTTGATGATGGAACTGCCTACACAATTACCTGCAAGCGTCTCATCGCTCATCACGACTATTGGATTATTATCACAAGCGTCGGTTGCCGTTACATTCGGTGCAGTAGGTATCGTACCACCACAATTGATAGTAGCATTTGCTGGAACACCGACTAACATCGGGCGCGTTGTATCCATGACGGATATCGTCTGAGACACAACGGCTGTATTACCCGCCGCATCCGTAGCCGTCCAAACCCGAATCAATTTATAATTTTTCGCGCAAGTACTATCTATTTTGCTTTCACTCCGAACCACTGTTATATTCGCAGCACAATTATCCGTTGCAACTGGGTTTTGAACAGTAGGCGGTGTACATTCAACAGTTGCATTAGCAGGAACACCTACGAATAATGGTGGAATGGAATCATTCAATCGAATGATTTGACTGATTGTTTTCGCATTTCCATTCTCATCCGTAGCCGTCCAAATCCGCGTTACCGTGTATTTGAAAGCATTCGTACTATCCGAAACCACTTGTGCATACGTAATGGTTACGTCTGCGCCGCAATTATCACTTGCTGTTACCGTCGGAATCGCAGGTAATGTACAAACGGATACCCTATTTGCCAATGTTGCATTGAAAATAGGGGCAGCCGTATCTTTCACGATTACAATTTGGCTTGCTGTTGCGGTATTACCACAAGCATCGGTTGCCGTCCAAACCCGCGTCAACTTATAGCGTTGAACGTGTGTACTGTCCGTAACCGTTTCGCTTAATGTAATCACAATGTTTTGTACCGCCGTACAATTGTCGGTTGCTGTGACCACAGCAGGCTGTGGACGCGGACAAGTAACCGTTGTATTTGGAGGCACATTTTGTAAAGTCGGTGTGACTAAATCTTGATTCGATGGGCAATCGCAAGGATTCGTACAATTTGGAATCGTAATGCGAACGCTATCTTTACATTGATTTAAATCAACAAATTCAAAATCGTATAAACCAGCTCTACTCATATTTTGAACAGCCCCAGCATTGGAAATCATAGCCGTTGCCAATACAGGTTGATTCAAAAGCGTCCAAGTACCTGTTGCTGCTGTATTGAAATCATACACACTTGGTGCAATACCTTGTGCATTACAAACAAAAGTCGAATCTAAACCAACATTCGGCTTGGGATTTACTTTCACTACGACCTTAATATCATGGTAACAAAGTCCTGAACCATTGCTGGATTGCTTGCGCACCCAATAGTTGCCACTTCTACCTACGTTGGAAGTGGGTAATGGGTTTAAACCAGTACTTGCATCAAAAGCACTTGTGTGATAAGTGAATCTACCAGTTACATTGTTCGCATCTGCAATGCCAATAGCTGCCAAATTCACGGAATCAGGCGCACAAATCGGCGCAGGTTGATTCGCCAAAGTCAAATTCGGCGGCGAACAGGGACAATTTGGTATTGTGATTTGAACGGTATCCTTACAAATATTGCTATTGATGTATTCAAAAACGTAGTTACCTGTCAATGTCAAACTGTCTGCATAACCTGCTGCTGAAATCGTTGGATTCGAGTTTACAGGCTTCGACAAAATCCGCCAAGCACCGTTTTCTTGGAAATCATAATTATTATCCACAACACCTTCATGACAAATGAAGATATTGTCATCACCTAAATTCGGTTTTGCATTTACATTAACGGTAATAATCGCCGAATCTCTACATCCTGCTGCAGTCGTACCGATAAAGTAGTATCCTGTTACAGGAACTTCGGGACGAACCAATAAGGCATTTGGAACATTTGCTCCTGTAAAAGTATTCAATTTCCAAGCGCGGCTGCCATCTGACAACCCGTAATTGGAAACCATTGTTGTCAAATTCAATTCGTCACCCTCACAAATCGTGCGGGTTACATTCGCAAAATCAGGTTTTGGATTGATAACCATCAAGACACTTGCGGTATCATAACAAGCACCTGAACCCACATTCGATGTTTTACGAATCCAGTAAGTAGCCGTTGTAAAAACACGGGTATCGGTCAATGGATTGACATTGCTTGCTGCATCTGCTGCTGTTGCAAAATACGCAACCGTTCCATTGATATTTCTGCTGTCCGTGAAAATCACATTGGTCAAATCAAGGAACGCAGGTGCGCAAACAGGAGCAGGAATATTGGTAATCACCAAATCCGAATTCGCGCAAGCACAATTAGGCACATTAATTCTAACCGTATCTTTACAACCATGAATATTCGATACTTCAATATCATAATCTCCTGCAACTGCCAAATGCTCTACCAAACCACTATTATTATTCACCGTAGCACGTCCTGTAACAGGTTGCGTGATGATGCTCCAAGTGCCATTGATATTGAAATTGAAGGTTGAATCCGGTAAACCATTTGTACAAGTCTGAATGCGGGTTAAACCCAATTCAGGTTTCGGATTCACTACAATCGTTAAAGTAGCTGTGCCTACACAACCTGCTGCTGTTGTACCTTCAAAATAATAGGTATTCGTCGTAACAGGTCGCATATTGGTCGTAATGGCTATCACCGCACCATTTGCATCTGTATTTTTCCAAACTTTCGTACTTGCAGCAGCAATATTGGTTATTTGATTATCCAAATTGACCAGTGTACCTTCGCAAATGGTTAAGTTTGTCGTTGTGAAAACGGGATTCGGATTGATAGTGACATTGATTTTCAACGTATCATAACATGTCCCCGTTCCATTCGTTGCTTGCTTACGAACCCAATAAGTACCCGCCGTATTCACTTGCGTACTCGCCATCGGATTATTACCGCTTAACGCATCCGCTTCCAGATTGTGGTACGTTATTGTCCCAACCACATTATTGTTATCTGTAAACAACGGCGTACTAATGTCAACCATTTGACCTGCGCAAACGGGAGCCATTTCGCCTTTGTTCACACCTGACCAAACCAAATCAGGCATCGGACAAACGCATGCTGCTGATGTAAGAATTAGCGTATCTTTACAACCATTGGCATCCGTGTATTCAACCGCATATGTTCCCACAGCCGTCATTCCTGTAATGGAACCATTTGCTGCAATACTGGCGGTTGCCGCAGGTTGGGATGTAATCGCCCAAGTCCCGACCTGCGTAAAGGTATGGCTCGTCGTTGCAACGCCTGCTATACATGCTAACGTGAAATCCGACCCTAAATTCGGCTTCGGATTCGCGGTTATTGTAATCGTCGCATTGCCACTACATCCTGCGGCAGTCGTGCCTTCAAAGTAATAAGTGCCTGTTGCTGCAATTGTTACGGTTGTTGGTGCCACAATGGTAGAACCTGCGGCATTCGTATTTTTCCAAACTTGCGTTCCTGTTGCAAGGGCAATGTTTGAAATTTGAGTATTTAAATTGACAACCGTTCCTTCACAAACCGTTAAGTTCACCGCGACGAAAACAGGTTTGGGAGTCACTGTAATCGTAAGGCTCACATTGCCAACACAACCCGCAGCCGTCGTTCCTTCAAAATAGTACGTGCTGGTCGCATTCACCGTTACCGTCGTTGGCGCAGCAATCACACTTCCATTCGCGTCCGTATTTTTCCAAACTTTGACGCTTGCATCTGCCCCATTGGTAATTTGATTGTCCAAATTAACCACGGTTCCTTCACAAACCGTCAACGTTGCATTCGCCACCGCAAATACAGGTTTCGGCGTTGCGGTCATTGTAATCGTCGCATTGCCACTACATCCTGCGGCAGTCGTGCCTTCAAAGTAATAATTACCTGTTGCTGCAATTGTTACGGTTGTTGGTGTTCCAATGATAGAACCTGCCGCATCTATATTTTTCCACGTTTGCGTTCCCGTAGCCAACGCAAGGTTAGTAATTCTATTATTTAAATTGACAATCGTTCCTTCACAAACCGTTAAATTCGTAGCCGTGAAAACAGGATTCGGATTGATAATGACATTGATTTTCAATGTATCATAACACGTCCCCGTTCCATTCGTTGCTTGCTTACGAACCCAATAAGTACCCGCCGTATTCACTTGCGTACTCGCCATCGGATTGTTGCCGCTTAACGCATCTGCTTCCAGATTGTGGTACGTTATCGTTCCAGCCACACTACTGCTATCGGTAAACAACGGCGTACTAATGTCACCCGTTTGCCCTACGCAAATAGGAGTCATTTCGCCTTTATTAACACCAGTCCATGCTAAATTGGGCATTGGGCAAGGACATGTTTGAACCGTAATTCTAACCGTATCCTTGCACCCATTGCCATTTGTAAGTTCAAAATCGTAAGCACCAACTGCTGTTAAGCCTGACACGCTGGTCGTTGTAACCGTTATATCGGCTACATTGATAGCAGCAGGTTTGTTAACAACAGCCCATGAACCACTTTGATTAAAATTGTAAGTTGAATTGGAGACTCCTGCGTTGCACGTCAACGTTGTGTCCACTCCCGCATTAGGTCTTGGATACACCGTGATGGTCAAACTGCTTGTTGTATAACAAGTTCCGAAAGTTCTTCTAACGAAATATTGTGTTGTAGCTGTCGGTGTCACTGTGGGCAACACTTGAGCCGCAAGATTATTGGTATCTGCTTGATTCAAGAAAAAACTCCATGTACCTGCTGCCGTAGCCGCATTTTGGTCGCGGACTAAAGTTAACAAATACTTGGTTGCGCCAGCACAAATGCTGGTGTCTGTCACTTGAATGGTTGGACGTGGTTTCGTAGCCACTACAATTGGGCAACAAGTGCCTGCACCGCAACTCAATTGTGGGGTTGCGGTTTCAAATGAGTAACTACCAATAGCTGTAGCCGTGTAGGTATTCGACACGCTATTCAAAACTTCAACGCCGTCTTTCAACCAACGATACATCCCATAACCTGATGGTGCCGTCAAAACAACACTTATTGGTGCGCCTTCGCAGAAAAGCATAGGCACGGAGATACACGCTGCTGCAATATCATCTTCGGTCACATCGTGGTTGGTTGGAGACGAATCCGTATCAAGACCATCCATCGCTGTAATTTCAGCTTTGTTATAAATCACGCCATCGCCTGTGATATTGAGGTTAACCGTCAACGTCACATCATTCGTCGCAGCCGTAATCGTTCCAATATCCCAAATACCTGTTGCAGCATCATAAGTTCCTTGTGAGGGAGTCGCACTTACAAATGTCGTTCCCGCAGGAATTGCATCCGTAACTTTTACACCATCAACGGTTGTATGACCTTCATTCGTAACCTTAATCGTAAAGGATACATTACTTCCAATGGTTGAAGTGGAAACACTTGCCGTTTTGGAAATCGCTAAATCAGCAGGTGTTTGAATCGTTACCGTGACTTTGACCACTGAGTAACAATTGCCCGTTCCTTGTGTTGCCGTTTTGCGAATCCAGTAATCTCCACTCGCATTGACAACACTCGCAACCGCACCTGTATTCGTATTGGCATCTGACAACGAGCGATGATAAGTAATCACACCAGAACTTGCCGTTAGTGGATTATTATCAACAAAACCTGTTGTCGCTAAATCAAAAGTGGTGTAAGCTGTAAAGGTTGTGGTTGCCAAAGTCAAATTAGGCGTTTCACACGGACACGTTTTTGGATTTAAATCAACCGTCACATCCGTATAACACGTTTCAGTATTATAAATCCTTACCGTATAAGTCGTTACAGTTGCAGGATTCGGCAATCCTGTAATGGAAAGCACACCGCCTGTCATATCTACCGCACTTGCATACGATAAACCCATAACACCTGTCGTGCTATAGGCAGCTTTTAAACCATTCGTAAAACCTATTAAATCTATTTTTGCATCATTATTCGGCGTGTAGGTTGCGGAACAAGTCGCAAGGGTAGCCGCGATTGTACCTGTAACAGGCTTTTCAGTCACTGTAATATTTACAATGGCGGTTGCATAACAAGTACCAAAAGTTCTTCTAACAAAATATGGAGTCGTTGCGGTCGGTGTCACTGTGGGAGAAACTTGACCCGCAAGATTATTCGTATTGGCATCTGCTTGATTCAAGAAAAAACTCCATGTACCTCCTGCCGTAGCAACGTTTTGGTCGCTGACTAAGGTTAACAGATATTTACTTGCACCATTGCAAATCGTAGTATCCGTTGCTTGAATGGTTGGAAGCGGTTTCGTAGCAATCACCAAAGGGCAACAAGTACCTGCACTACAACTCGTTTGAGGCGTTGTCGTGGTAAAAGTATAGCTACCAATGGTGGTAGCGGTGTAAGTATTGGTAGCACCATTTTGTACTTCAACACCATCTTTTAACCAACGATACGGTCCGTAACCAGTCGGTGCTGTTAACAACACACTAATCGTAGAACCTTCGCAAAAAAGCATCGGAACAGAGATACAAGCTGCTGCAATATCATCTTCGGTCACATCGGGATTCGTTGGAGATGAATCCGTATCAAGCCCGACCATTGCTGTAATTTCAGCTTTGTTATAAATCACGCCATCGCCTGTGATATTCAGATTTATGGTCAAGGTCACATCATTCGTCGCAGCCGTGATGGTTCCAATATCCCAAATACCAGTCGCAGCATCATAGGTTCCTTGTGATGGAGTCGCACTTACGAATGTCGTTCCCGCAGGAATTGCATCTGTAACTTTCACACCATCAACGGTTGTATGACCTTCATTCGTAACCTTAACCGTAAAAGATACGGTACTTCCAATGGTTGAAGTGGAAACGCTTGCCGTTTTGGAAATCGCTAAGTCACCAGGCGTTTGAATCGTTACCGTGACTTTAACCACTGAGTAACAATTGCCCGTTCCTTGTGTTATCGTTTTGCGAATCCAATAATCACCGCTTGCGTTAACAACGCTGCCAATCGCACCAGAATTAGCATTCGCATCTAACAAGGATGGGTGATAAGTAATCACGCCCGAACTTGCGGTTAGTGCATTGTTATCTACAAAACCAGTTGTTGCTAAATCAAAGGTGCTGGTTGCTGTGAAGGTACTGGTTGCCAAACTCAAACTCGGTGTTTCACACGAGCAGGTTTTGGGATTTAAAAGAACCGTCACATCCGTATAACACGTTTCAGTGCTATAAACCCTTACCGTATAAGTCGTTGCAGTTGCAGGATTCGGCAATCCTGTAATGGAAAGCGCACCGCCTGTCATATCTACCGCACTTGCATACGATAAGCCCGCAGCACCTGTCGTGCTGTAGGCAACTTTTAAACCATTCGTAAAACCTGTTAAATCTATTTTTGCATCATTGTTTGGCGTATAGGATGCAGAGCAAGTAGCGATTGTAGCCGTTATGGAACCTGCAACAGGTTTATTGGTCACATTGACCGTAACCGATGCTGTTACATAACAACTCCCAAAAGACCTTCTAATATAATAAATAGTCGTTACACTTGGCGTAACCGAGGGAGCAATAATAAGCGCAGGAGTCGAATCTTGCGCCGCTTGTAAAGTTGAAAAATAACCCCAACCACCCAATGCGGTATTGGGATTAATATCTTCTACCTGAGCTGCCAAATCAACATTCAGCCCGTTACAAATCGTCGCATCTTTTGCTCTGATAATCGGCAAAGGCATGGTATCTACCTTCACAGGGCAACACAATTGGGCAACACAGCCAGAAGCGGTTGTCGTTTCGTACGTGTAAGACCCAATGGAGGTAATTCGATACGTTTCCGAAGCCGAATTTTGAACAGGAATCGCATTCCCATTCTTAAAAAACTTATAACTCGAATAGCCTGTTGGAGCAGTCATATCTACACTGATAGGGCTACCCGTGCAAAACAACATGGGCACCGTCACACAAGTGGCGGTGTAATCGTCTTCTATCAAACTCGCATTATTAGGTGCGGAATCGACATCCGTTTCACCCATTGCGGAGACTTCCGAACTGTGATGAATCACACCCTCAGCTGTCGGTTTGACGCTAACTTTCACATTCAAAACAACTGAATTGGTCGCGCTGGAAATCGCACCAATATCCCATATACCCGTTGCATTATCATAAGTGCCTACTCCACCATTACTACTTATAAAGGTAGTACCTGTTGGGATAAGACTTTTAATTTTAACGCCTGTTAGATTGGTAAGACCTTCATTTTTTACAGTAATCGTAAAAATAACTTCGCTCCCTCTTGTAGCACTTGTAACATTGGTACTACTCGTCAATGCTATATCGTGCTGACCATAACTGGCAGTTTGATATAGCAAAAATAAGGGCATCAGCCACCACGATTTTTCAGATAGTAAATTTTTCATACTACAAAAAAACGATGTGTAATTAATGGATTGACCTGTATTTTGGGCATCTGGAGGTTGCCTAAATACATCAGTTTGTGTGTATCGTCGAAACATAGTTGTTTCAGCAGTTTTAGTTAAGTTACATAAAAATTCATTCATAAGATTTCAAATAGCCTTGAACTAACTTATAAGTTTGAGTTGAAAATCGGTTTTAAATAATGGGCTTAAAGCACAAACCATTCGTCATCGGTCTCTTACAAACCAATAACAAAGGGTTAATACTTTGATGTTTTGAGCTAATTGCGAATTAATTTGATTTTTTTTCAAAAAATGTCACATTTATTGAAAAAAATCGAATCCTACTTGAAGGAATTTGTCAATTATCGGGGGTAATTGTCGGATGTGATCCGTGTAATTTTCTCTTTTTTAGGTTAAACGTAACTTAGATAGCAGGGGTTACCTATCCGATATTTCCGTTCACAATGCAATATGATTTATAAGTACAGGTTAAAAAAAATACAATTTAGTAGCTTTGTGACAGGATAATTATAGATTCAATGTGTTTATTTAAAAAAAATTATTTTTAATTCAATAATAATCATCATTATAAGTATTATGATTATAAATATAGTGTTTTTTAATAAAATAGCTGTGACACAATGTTTACACAAATTAAAATTGCGTCAATTGTAGCAATTGACGCAATGTGAGGACTTTTTGAATTAGGATTTTTAGGATTGGTAGGATGCTGTTAGGATTGATTTATGGTATAGAATCCAATAAATGAATCCTAACAAAATCTTAACAATCCTAAAAAGCCTAATTCAAACCATGAAATTACTTCGCCGAAAACGTATAAGTAAGTGTATATTTTACGCCTTGTAGCGTTTCACTCACATTCGCTTTCAACGTAGTTGCATTCAAATCCAATAAAGTATAAGTGGAATTAATCCCACTCGCGCTTGCAGTCGTTAGTTCGGTTTCGCCCGTATTGAACGACCAAGAACCATTTTCATAATTTTGTTCATCCTGTGCATCGCATTTCAACGCTCCTTCATCAATAGAATACTTGCCATTGACGTTATAAGTGGTAATATTATCGTTTTCACAAGCAACTTGTTGTGTAAACAAATCCGTTATCAATGGTTTATCAGGCGCGTTGTAAATGCCCGGATTGACCGTTAAACTGGTTAATACCCAAGTTTTGGCAGTCAATAATTCTGTTTTTGTTTTTTCTTTTTCTTTTTTACAAGATACAGCAAAAAGCACAAAAACAGTAAAGATACTTAAAACAATTGAATTGTTTCTCATTTGTTCAACGGTGTCGTTTTCTGAAAATGCCTACTCTAAGGACTTTTCGGCAATCGTCCCCTGCTTGTTTTAGAAAGGATTTCGGGTTTGTTCCCAATTATAAGTTTTACTTCAATTTTTTATTTAACTACAATGACTTTCATAACTTTTTGATAATCACCATTTTCTGAAATTACTTTAACGCAATACATCCCTGATGACCATCCACTCGTATCCCATTCCACTCGTTCAAAAAGACCCGATGTTTGGTCTATCGCGGTTTCTGTTATTTTTTGTCCTGTGGCATTCGTCACCACTACCCTACCCTTTGCGCCCGCGCCTGTCAAATTCACTTCCATAAACAATTGATGGTTCGTTGGATTAGGATAAATTTTAAAAAATTCACCTGTTCGCAAAGCCGTATAACGTTGTTTCAACAATTGATAACTCTGCCAAACATCCAAACGCCCACCCGAAACGGTGGTATTTTGCAAACTGGATATTTTTTTAACGCCTTTTAATAAAACGTTTTTTACGATTGCAGCGGATTCTATTGGATTGATTTTCAACGATTTACATAAAACATTAAAAGGCGCACTATACAACAAGGCAGCAGCACCCGCCACCAAAGGGGCTGAATAGGACGTTCCTGAATCGAAATTCGTATCATTATTGGGATATAAAACAGGAATTGACTCACCAGGCGCACCAATATCAACCGACGTTTGCCCTGTCGCTGCAAATTTCAATTTTTCATCTTGTTTGGAAGTTGCGGTAACGCAAATTAAGGACGGCGCACCACATTGACTCGGTACATCGCCTGTTGCATCCACATTTTCATCTGAATCCCGAGTGGCTACCACATTTAAAATCCCTGCAGCACCCAACTTTTCATACATGCTGCACCAAACAGGTTGTTGTTCAGGACGCGTATTATTGCGCAAGCCAATGGACATACTCGTTACCGCTACAAATGCGCCTTTTTGACCATTGCTTTCTTGCCATAACTGCCTCATTTTCAAAGCATAAGCATAATTACCAATCAATTTATCAATCGTCGTCGCATTACTTAAAATCATCAATTTAACATGCCAATTGATGCCCGAAAGCAATTTTCCATTATCGCCCACCGCACCAATAATGCCCGCACAAGGTGTTCCATGCGGACGCAAACGGTCATTTACATTCACGGTATCAATACTATGTTTATCATTTTGCGTTCCTGCATTCCAACCTGCATAATCATCAATGAAACCATTTCCATCCTCATCCACCCCATTATTAGGAATTTCTTTTCGATTATACCAAATATTATTTTGCAAATCAGGCTGATGTATATCAAAACCAAAATCAGAAACCGCTACTACAATCGTATCGCCACAAGCCGTAACGCCGCCGCGCAATTCATCCCAAATTTTAGGAGCATTGACTGTATTTAAATGCCATTGTTCCTCATATTGAGGGTCATTTGGAATCGTATTTCGTTGAGATACGTTATAATTCCATTGAATTGCTACCACAGCAGGCTGTTTTTTCAATAATTCATACACCAATTGCTCCTCTAATGCCGCATCCAAACGCAATAAATAAATCGGAAGTGAAGTCGAAATAGGCTTAAAAATACTTTTCTTTGCTTGTTTCGACAGATTATTGGTTTCAAAACGAGTCACCACTGCTTGAAGATTTGATAAAAATGCCGTATCTGAAAGTTCTAAAATAAGCTCACCGTGCCGCCTATCTGCATGATCATCAATGGATTGCGCTTGTAAAGACAGGTTGAAGAAGCAACATAAAGTTCCTACAAATAAGATTTGGGAAAAACAAAATCGTTCAGAGGGAGCAACACTTTTAAAAAATGATTTTTTTTGCAAAAAAAAATCATTTTTTAAAAGTGTTGCGCCCTCTCTCCCCTTTAACGGGGAAAATCCATCCTCAAACCTCATTTGTGATAGCCATAGGACGTAAGTTAATTGTAAAAATTTCATCATAGAATTTGCCATGCTGTGATTTGGATTCGGCAAAGATAAGGTAGGATTTAAAAACATGCAAGTTTTACCACTGTTAAATACAACTATTTGATAAACAATTATTTTTAAATCATTTAAAAAATTATTTATAGGTTTTACTTAGATATTTAAGCACGATGAAATACCGTATTTATGTATCAATTAAGATTTTAAGTCATCTTTCGGCTTACTTTTAGGATGGGACTGTTCGTACGATTTTTTTAAATTTGCAATGTCGTTATGGACATAAATCTGCGTTGCTGAGAGATTAGCATGTCCCATTAAATCTTTAATCGCGGTCAAATCAGCCCCATGATTGTTCAAATGCGTCGCAAAAGAATGGCGCAAAACATGCGGACTACGCTTCTCTTGATTGGTGACAAGACTTAAATATTTGTGGACAACCAAATAAATTAATTTATCATAAATCGGTTCACCTTTATCCGTCAACAGCAAAGTGGATTCTAATAACAAAGGAAACGCTTGTTTTCGTTCCAATAAATAGGCTTCTATCGTAGCCAATAAAGATTTTCCAAAAGGGATAAGTCGTTGTTTATTGCCTTTGCCTAACACTTTGATTTCCAATCGTTTCAAATCAATATCCGTCCGTTTGAGCGTCGCTAATTCGTTTCGACGCATACCCGTTTCGTATAATATTTCGAGGATTAAACGGTCTCTTTGAGCAGGATAGCCCGTTCCGAAATCAAGCTCCTTGAATAATTGTTCCGTTTGTGGCTCGGTTAATACAACAGGTAATCGTTTTCCGACTTTGGGCGCGACTAATTTCGTCGTTGGATTTTCAGTGACCCAACCTTGTTTTTCCAACCATTTAAAATACGTTTTCAAACAAGATAATTTTCGATGAATTGAACGGGGAGTCATCTCCGCTTTCATCATAAAAACGACATAGGACCGCAAATGCGAATGCCTCACTGCTGCAACAGTAGTGAGGCGTTCCAAATTTTCGGAAAGAAAACGATTCCATTGCTCCAAATCCGTCCGATAAGCGGTAACGGTATGCGGAGAGAAGCGTTTTTCATATTGTAAAAAGTTTGAAAAACTTTCGCTGTACGTCTCCAATGACTGTAAAAACGATTACCCAATTAATTAATCATGGTGATTACCGTATTTTTCCTCTTTGTAAACCGCTTTCAATACAACTGCACGACGTTCAATACTCGGTTTCGTGAAGGCTTTACGGCGACGCAATTCTTTCAAAGTACCTGATTTTTCAAATTTTCTTTTGTACTTCTTGAGCGCGCGGTCAATGGTATCGTTTTCTTTGACATCAATAATGAGCATCTGAAAAACTGTTTTAATTTTTTAATGAAAAATGATTTTATAAAACAAAATGTGATGATTTTCAACCAATTATGGTTAACATCAGATTTTGACGCGCAAATGTAGCATATTTTTGACAATTGCGCAAGAAAAATAAAAAAATTCATGATTTGGTGCAAATTACGCAAATTCGCGCCCCTTTTTTTTAGGTTTTGGTGCAAAA
>JBDLWG010000324.1:0-2936 GCA_039804385.1 Bacteroidota bacterium | reverse complement strand
GCATCTTGATAAATGACATTTTCTTGAATCGCTTTTACTTTCAATTGCGCTTGTTCCACTAATTTTTCAAGGCGTTCTTCTTCTACTGCATCAATGCCTTGTCCAAACATATCGCCTTGTGTGCGCAACATGTACAATTGTCCTTTCAATTTCGCATAATCTCTAAATTCTTTGATATTTTTGTGAAAAACAGTCTGAAATTCGGATTTTATCTCGGCTATAAACGCAGATAAAGCTGCTTTTGCAGGCTTACTATTGGTATTTTTGTAGTTTTCAACCGCTTTTCGATAGGCGGGATAGCTAAATTTTTGTTTTTTGAACACGTCCGAAAGGTCGTCTTTCAATTTGAAACGACTTATCAAACTATTTCCTTTTTTAATATTAATGTCAATATTCGGCAACGTTTCCAATGCTTTATATTGTGAATTTTCTGTATAATAAGCATTTTTCAACAATTCTATCCACAAGCGCAACCGACAAATCTTAACCGAATTCGGATTAATATCGACTCCAAACAAACAATTTTCAATAATCGTTTGCTTTTCATGGAAAAGCATTTCTTGCACGCGCTGTACTTCTTTGGGCGGAATCCCTTTTTCATTCACATAATATTGAAAAATATCACCTGTATCTTCATCTGTAACAATCAATTCATCATTTTGAACGAAGATTTCAAAATTCCGAACCCGTTTCCCATCTCGAAACAGCAAAATACCTAAATCGGCTTTAATCGCAATAATTTCATTCAAAGCCGAAACTAAAAAATGTCCACTA
Organism: Bacteroidota bacterium; assembly: GCA_039804385.1. Taxonomy (GTDB): domain Bacteria; phylum Bacteroidota; class Bacteroidia; order Chitinophagales; family Saprospiraceae; genus JAAFJT01. The sequence continues at coordinate 2,162 of JBDLWG010000324.1, read as the reverse complement.
CCCACCGCAGGGTCACAAATTTTAAGTTCATTCACCCAATCATTGGCTTGTTTTTTATCCGTAATCGCCTCACTCAAATCTTCGATTGTCGTAATCTGTTGAAAATGAGGCTGTTTTGAATCTTTAAATTTTTGAATAACAGCGCGTCGAATCGTCTCCCGCGACATATACATCGTGATAAAACCAGGCGTAAAAAACGAACCATCTTTATAACCATTGATTTTTTCAAAAATCAAACCCAATACCGACGCATTAATTAAAGTGCGTTTATGCGGTTGAATCGCTTCTGAGCCTTCTGAGGCAAAATCATAGCTATCCAAAAACGCCAATAAATACTCCAAAGTAGGCAATTCGCCGATTTGTTTCTTACCATGAGCATCTTTCAGCACCGTATTATCGGCAATCGGCATCGTTTCGCCCCTATCCAAATCATTCATCGTAATGATTTGTTCCAAAGGCGTTAATTCAAACAAAGACGAATTTAAATAAGGAATTTTTTCAAATTCTAATTGAGTTTTCCCTTTGCGATTTTCGGTTCTTTCCGCCAATACTTCAAAAAACAATTTATTCAAACGAGAATAATCTTGAATCATAGTTGTATTCAAAAAGCAATAATCTTTATTGCCTTTATGATACACAACTAATTGAGCTTCAAGGAGTTTTAAAAACAAAACCCGATTGATCCAAGTAATGCACAATTCCAATGCCATCGGATAAGGTTCTAAGTAACCTCTATTTTCAATTTTAGAAAGGGTATTTTCAAGCAACGAAAATTCATTGCGGTTGACTTTGCGTTGAATCAATTTTTTACTGCCTTCTTTGACCTCTTCCAAGCCAATAATGTGCAACAATTCGGAGTAAAAATGTTTATCCAATTGATTGCTATCATTGGCAAAAGGCAATTTAAGCAAATGCGTTGGCGATAAAATTTTGTAAAGTTCAATTAATTTAGAATCTTCTACTGAATTTTGTTCAAAAACAATCGTTTTAAAATCATTCAAATTGAAAAAAGGCACTTTTAGCTCTATATCTAATGCATCCAAAAGCGGTTTTGCCACTTGATTATAAAAAAAATCGGTATCTTTTCGATGTAGTTTCACTTGCTCATACCCTTTGATGAAAGCAGGATTTCGATAGATGTTTTTATCGAACCAATTTTCATCAAAAATGTACCAATTATAAATATCTGTAATAATTAAATGCTTGATTTCAATATTTTTATCATCAATACGCTCTTGCAAATAATAAAAAATCAATTGATGTAAAGCCTTGACATTTGGCTTTACATCGGAAATCATTTCAGCACTATTAGGCTTTTTGGTTTCAAAAATAACAGCCACTTTATCATTCTTTTTTTTGCCCGTGTGAATGACTAAATCAAGATTTTGTTTTGTATTCATTTGATAATCCGCTTTGTAAAACGCCTCCTTTAAAAAAGCAGTTACAATATTTTTATAATGTTCCTCTTGTTCTTTGGGTTGCGCATCTAACGCTTCAAAAAGCGTTTTCAATTTTTTCTTGAAAAGGTCGATTTCAGATTGCGTGATACGCTCTTTTCTGAAAGCCTGATTTAAAATTTTTTTAGGGGAAACTTTGGTAATTTTCATGGTGCGATTTTGATAGTTTAGAATTACTGTTTCGTTTTAGCAGCAAAATTAATCTAAATAGAAGGTTTTAGGTATGTTTTGAAAAAAATATTCCTGTCGAATTTTTTAGGCGCAAAAAAGATAATTGGATAAAGGAAATCCTTAATATTTACTAAATTTATCGCCATCCACTTGTTTGTAAAATTCATCATTAAAATAAATAATTAAAACAAAATAGATTGTAATTAAAAATACAAAAAAAGGGATTTAAAAATTTGGCATGGTGGTTTAGAAGCCTTACCTTTGTAAAAAAATTGTCACAATGAAACCATTACCAGTATTACCTGTTGGTCGCCAATATTTCAATGCCATCCGAAAAGGCAAGATGATTTATGTGGATAAAACAAACTATATTTATAATTTATGTCGCGCCGAAGATAGTAATTATTTCCTATCCCGTCCGCGCCGATTCGGGAAATCGTTGACGATTGATACGATCGCTGAATTGTTCAAAGGCAATAAAGCCTTATTTGAAGGTTTATGGATTGCCGATCAATGGGATTGGAGTATCGAACA
>JBDLWG010000323.1:0-3348 GCA_039804385.1 Bacteroidota bacterium | reverse complement strand
TAGGGCAATCCATCTAATTTGCGTATTAACATATACATTCTATCCAACAAATGAGCAGAAGTATCAATATCATCTTCCGTTGGAGATACGCTACTTTCCAATGTGGAGTGAATGCTTTCACGCGTATCAATAGCATCTTTCGTTGAAGATGAGTGCGGACTTGTTAGCCATGCGCCACGTTCCTTGTCATTGACGATGAACGTGACAGGCGCATTAAATGATGAATGATTGAATTGCGCAAAGACATCTTCATTATTGACAATATTAGACATTGTTTTAATTTTTTATGCTTAAAAAATTGATAATAAAGCAATTAACGTCGTCAAGGTTGCAACCCATTACCCACAGAATCAAAAAGGTGCGTAGCACCGCAACATTTGTAGCAAAACGGAATTAAAACCCGCGTTAGAGGTGCGTAGCACCGCAACATTGGTAGTGTTACGGTGCTACGCACCTCCGAAACGGTTTATCCATTGTTTTTCTACAAATGTTGCGGTGCTACGCACCTTTTTATTTTGTAAAATCTTTTCAATGCCAATAATCATTCTGTGGGTAATGGATAGGGTTGCAACCTCGACGACATTGGCACAACGATTTAATTGCTTTTGCCAAATCCGAAATGAATGGGCGCATAAAACTGTGAACCATTAAACTGTCCTGTGACAGATCCATTATTCACGACGGTCGGTTGTTGCGCATCAAGATTTTGCTTCTTAGCGAACTCCGCTTTAAGGTCATGCAACGCAACTAACATTTCAGTCTGCGTTTTAACATTGCGCACGCCCAAATCAAGTAACGCTTCTAATTTTTCAAATGTTTCGCGTTCGGCAGGCGAAATCGGTTGGTGCGCTTGGACAAGGGCTTTAAGTTTGTCATAAGCAGCATTCCCAGAAACGCCGACCAATAAATCATTGAGCAATTCTAATGCAGTCATTGGATGATTTTTAATTTGAATAAGTGAAGGCGTTTCCACCAATTGATTGATAATATGCTCTAAAGTCTTCCGAATTTTATTATGCTCGACGCGCAAAGAAGGCGTTTCTTCGGTTTCCTCCATTTTTGCCTGTATGTAAGCGTGATAGCGTCCCGACGTATGAATCACCATATCAGGAATCGGATTCCGAACGAGTAAGTTGTCGAAAATCGGTTGTAATTGATTGGTTGCTAACCAATTATGTAATATTGCTTTTGATACCATGACATTCTGTATTTTATACAAATAAACGTTATTTTGGTAAAAATAATTCCTGTTTGAAATTTTATTTTTGAAATGGGAGACTTTACGGAAGTCCTATCAAAATGAAGCATAAAGTGCGGCAAGTTGCAACTTGCCGCACTTTATGCTTCATTTTTGCTTTTCAGTTGAAAACGAATTGTTGAAAAAGTGCGGCAAGTTGCAACTTGCCGCACTTTGTGTTTGATTTTCAGTTTTTTATTTTAACTCAAGTTTTGTGGTACGGTTCATTAAGGATGTATTTGCTTGATTCTTTTGCTAAAAAAAATCAAGCAATTCATTCAAATTGCAGCACATTTTTGTTTCAACCAAGCTTTATCTGCCGCGTCCAACAAAGGTGCAATTTTATGATAGGTTCTTTTATGATAATCATTGAGCCATTTTTTTTCGGATTTTTCCAACAAATTGCGTTGAATCAAACTCGTTTCTATGGGGAAATAAGTAACGGTTTCAAATTTTAAAAAACTGCCATATTCCGTTGTCACCGAAGGAACGGTCAACATCAAATTTTCAATCCGAATCCCATATTCCCCTGTTTTGTAAAACCCTGGTTCATTGGAAGTCAACATGCCCACTTCCATCGCCGTCGTCCCGCGTATCGCCAAACTGGATACGAAACCTTGCGGCGGCTCATGCACATTCATGAAAAAACCGACACCGTGACCCGTTCCATGTCCATAATTCAACCCATGTTGCCACAAAGCCATCCGCGCCAGCGTGTCCATTTGCACGCCCCGCGTTCCTTGTGGAAATTGCAACGTCGCCAATTGAATATGCCCTTTCAACACCAACGTATAATGAAAACATTGCTCTTCCGTAGGCGTACTGAGGGCAACGGTGCGCGTAATATCGGTCGTACCATCCTCAAATTGCCCGCCACTGTCTGCTAACAAGATACCTGCGGGCAAAATTGCTGCGGAATGTTCCGCATCAGGATGATAATGCACAATCGCCCCATTGCCGCGATACCCAATAATCGCATCAAAACTTTCTCCATAATACAACGGTTGTTCCGCCCGACACGCCGCCAATTTTTGAGCAAAACCATGTTCAGTCACAGGCGCATTTTCTTTTAATTGCGCTTCTAACCACCGCCATGCTTTGACCATTGCCGCCCCATCTTTTGCCATCACATGCCGAATATGTTCCATTTCGACTTCATTCTTAATTGCTTTTAATAATATTGAAATCGTTGAACCATAAATGATTGTGGCTTTTTTGAGGTGGGCTAAAAGGTTTTGTGCCATATTGCTGCTGTCTGCAAAAAGAGGTTCATTCGCAGGAATCGCTTCCAAAAAAGCACCGATTTGATGATAGGGTTTGACGAAAATGCCATCATGATTCAGATTCGTTTTAATCGAATCCGATACTTTATCGGGGTCGATAAACAAATATGTTTTTTCTAAACCAATCATCATATACGCAATCGTCACAGGATTACAATCCACATCGCGCCCGCGCAAATTGAGCGTCCAAGCAATATCGTCTAAGGTCGTCACCAAATGCCAAACCACTTTTTTCGGGTTTTCGCGCATTTTTTGGCGGATTGCAGCCAATTTTTCGGCGCGAGTCTTGCCTGCAAGGTGGGCTGCATGTTCAAAAACAGGTGTATTCGGTGCGGCAGGTCTATCCGTCCAAATCGAATCAATGAGGTCTATATTCGCCAAATTCATTTTTTGGGGGTGCAATTCGCGCTCCATCGCTCGATATTGTTCCACTGAAAATAAGGATTCATCGACTCCAATGTTGCTGCCCGCAGGTAGGTTTTGCGTCAACCAACCTAAATGTTCAGGCGCACCTTGTAACATTTGCTTATGCAAAACAAATTGATTATCAGCTAATTCCGTTTCCGCTTGTAGGAAATAACGGGAATCCGTCCAAATGCCTGCATGTGCCTGTGTCACCACCGCGTAACCCATTGAACCCGTAAATCCAGAAAGCCAAGCCCTTGATTTCCAACGAGTTGCAAAATATTCGGATTGATGTGGGTCGCTCGAAGGCAGGATATACGCATCGATGCCATGAGCGCGCATCGCCGTACGCAAAAGCCCTAATTTGTCATTGATTGTCATATTGGTTTAATAAATATTTAATTTTTGAAAAATAAAAAAACG
>JBDLWG010000322.1:0-2805 GCA_039804385.1 Bacteroidota bacterium | reverse complement strand
GTCATTGCGATGATAGTCGCTTTGTATAATCAACCTTTTCAGATTTCTTTTTTTGAAGAGCCTGAAAAGGCGGTTCACCCTGCTTTAATTCGGCAGTTGGTGGAAAGATTTTATGAAGAGGCGGAATATATGGATAAACAACTTTTTATTACCACACACAGTCCTCAAATGTTGAAATATTTTTATAAAACCAGTGAATTGCAAAATATTTTAGCCGTAAAGAGAACCCAAAAAACGAATTTTAATACACAAATTAATAGAATTAACGCTGATTCAGAAATAGGAGCATTCCTTGAAATATTAGGTGTGGAATCATCCTTTATCCAAAAAATTATTTAATAACCTGTTACAAAGCATGCAACAAAAATTATATTTATTCATAGAAGGCGAATGGGACAATGTATTTTTTAAAATATTCTTGGACGACTATTTGTGCAACCAATATGGTTTTGAAGAAATAACGTATATCGAATTTTCCCAAACACTTCATTCAAGAGAAGCATTAAGAAAATTGGTAGGACAAGAAAAGGTCAATTTTTTGTTATGCCCCGACCTTGATGCGCGATATGATAAGCAAAAAATGATAGCTAAAATAAAAAAATTGGCAGAGGAGGAATTTAACATCAATTTTGATGACGTAAAAAATAAATCATTTGTAATCGTTCAAGAAATTGAAAGTTGGTATTTAGCGGGTTTTAAAAAAAGTTTTTGCGATAAACAGCAAATAACGTTTTATCCTAATACCGAAGATGCCAATAAAGGTACTTTTTTAAAAATTGCCAAACAACTTAAAAAAACGCCTCTACGACTTCGATTTGAACTCACCCAAACGCATCGAAGTCATTTTTCTATTGACGAAGCCAAACAACGCAATAAATCGTTTCGTAAGTTTCTTGAAAAAGTAGATGCACAAATCAAAAGGCTATCCTGAATAATGCAACTTAAATGATTAATTATCAATGGAAACGGTATCAGAAATTAAAATTCCTGATACCGTTTCCATTGATAATCAATTGATTAAGTTGTTAATTACCGATTTTTAATTTTGCCCAAATCGGTTGATTTCCCCACTTCAACGCGCACATTTTGTAGAGTCGTATCGCGGCAAGGCGATGATGATTGTACTTTCACCGAATAATTTCCTGATGCCAAACCAGGCAATAAAAATTCCCCTTCCGCCGTTGGAAAAGTCGTCACAGTATCCACGCCTTGAATCGCACGGACGATTGCACGGCAACCTCCTGTCAATTCGCCGCGCACACTGCCATTATTGGCATCAGTGATGAGGCGCAATTTCGGCTTCATATGATACACAATCCCCGTTCTGCTGCTATCCACTTTGATAGATTTGTCGGCATTGAAGTCAATCGTAGTGCGATACGTGATGCCCGCAACAATTTTTTTCTTAAATTCCAATTTCAAACTCGCCGAATCATTGCGATTATCAAAATTCAAGACATGAACCACATTTGCCACTTTGACCGAATTGCTCTGACCCAATTTAAGGCGAATTTCCGAAACATCGCCCACAGGCAACCGCGTCGTACTCAATAAATGTTCTACGCCATTCGTCAACGATAAAATGTTGATAATTCCCGTTTGAACGGTCAACGGTCTCCATCCGTCACTGCCATCCAATGCTTTTTTCAACCGAATTTCCGCGCCAACGATATGGACATTCACTTCTTGATAGTCCGTTGGAGCGTCAATCAAGGTCAGTTCCATGGTGGCTTCATCAAGAACGGCTTCGTTCTTCTTACAACTGTAAATCACCGCAGTCGCTAACAGGGCAAAGGCAAAAACAAAAATACTTTTACGCATCCTATTAAATTTAAAAAAAAAATGATAAAGGGCGAAGATTTTTCGCAAGGTGTGGGCAATTTTCAATGTTTGGACTTCCATTGTTCTGTTTAGTTTAATCGTTTAGGACAAAATTACAGGGAAGTGCGGTGGGTTGGTTGATTGGTATTTCAAAAAATAATATAAATCATTTTAAAACAATGTTCTTAAAGCAGTTGATAAATTACAAATTTTCAAAAAAAAAGTGCCGATTTTGTGGTTAAACGCTATATTTGCGCTTTGAAGGCATTTTGCTCATTTTAAAATTATGAAAATTTCTTATAATCAGTTAAAATCGTATATCGATATTGACGAGTCCCCAGAAACCATTGCTGAACTTTTAACCGATTTGGGCTTGGAAGTGGAAGGGGTCGAAATCGTCGGCGGTATCAAAGGGAATTTGCAAGGCGTGGTGGTTGGCAAAGTGGTGGAATGCGCCAAACATCCTGACGCGGATAAATTATCGTTGACCAAAGTGGATATTGGTGCATCGAAAATATTGCAAATCGTGTGCGGTGCGCCAAATGTTCGTGCAGGACAGAAAGTAGCTGTCGCAACGATTGGCACAACCCTTTATTTTTCAAATGGCGATACGGTCAAAATAAAAAGTGGTAAAATTCGCGGTCACGTCTCAGAAGGCATGATTTGCGCAGAAGATGAACTTGGCATTGGCACGGATCACAACGGCATTATCGTTTTAGACGAACATACGCCGATTGGAAAACCTGCGATTGAAGTGTTTAAAATCGACCAAGATACGGTTTTTGAAATTGGTTTAACTCCGAATCGCTCGGATGCGACTTGTCATTTGGGCGTTGCGAAAGATTTGGCGGCGCGATTGGCAGTGCATCATCAGTATAAAAAAGGCGTTAAATTACCAGATGTTGCTGCGTTTAAGGTTGATAATCAATCGCTTACGTTGCCTGTTCGAGTGGAACATGCCGCAGGTTGTCCGCGCTATTCGGG
>JBDLWG010000321.1:0-8491 GCA_039804385.1 Bacteroidota bacterium | reverse complement strand
CTTTATTAGATACGACGGCGCGTATTGTTGTCCCTGCACCTGCACCTATAGTTAACACGCCTAATCCAAATGTTCCATTAGTTGCGCCAAAACCAACGGTTTTGCCACCTGTAACTGCTTTGAAACCACCGATTGTACTTCCGAAAACGCCCGAAAACGAAGTTCAAGCCGTACCACAGCCCATTCCATCACCTACAAAAGTAGAAACACCAACCGTTGCGAATGAACCAGAAGATAACAAAGTTTATGACGCAAATGAGGTAAAAATGCAAGATGTTACATGGAAAGTATTGGACAAATTGGAAGGTTTGGAAGCAGGGCAATTATTAGTTATGAAATTGATTGTCAATAAGTTAGGTCAAGTTGAACAAGCGGAGTTTGACCCCAATCGGTCTGGCAATATGGATGCAGATAGGGATCGATTGTGTATCGCCAATGCCAAAAAATTAGCCATGACGCTGCGCGGTACGGCGAAAAAAAATGGAAAACCTGTTCGTTTTTCATTGATGTTAACGGCGAAAAAGTAGAATAAAGTTTGAATTAGGATTTTTAGGATTCGTTAGGATGGAAAGGATTGATTTGCAATCCTTTCCATCCTAACGAATCCTTTCAATCCTAATTCAAACCTTATTCCACTTTGAATTAGGATTGAAAGGATTGCAAATCAATCCTTTCAATCCTAACGAATCCTAAAAATCCTAATTCAAACCTTATTCCACTTTGAATTAGGATTGAAAGGATTGCAAATCAATCCTTTCCATCCTAACGAATCCTAAAAATCCTAATTCAAACCTTATTCCACTTTGAATTAGGATTGAAAAGATTGCAAATCAATCCTTTCAATCCTAACGAATCCTAAAAATCCTAATTCAAACCTTATTCCACTCGAATGAATTGTTGCACGCCATAGTTCGTTTCGGAACTAAATCGAACCAAATATTGTCCTGCTGCCAAATCGCTTGTTGGAATAGATATACTATTTTCACCTTGCGTAAACCATTGAGCACGTGTCACATTTTTAACAGCAATGCCATTGGTTGCAAAAATATCTACATTCCCAAAGCCACTATTGGGCAATTGAAAGGTCAAATTCAAGGTCGTTTGTGCAGGATTTGGATGACAAATCAAGGATAATCGGTCTCGCTTCAAAGGCTCAAACGTCGAATTTACAATGGATGTCGAATCCAAAACAATGTTTTCATCGCCCGCCTGATATGCCATGAAGGTAAAATAATTCAACATCATTTCATCATTCGTGCCTTCACCGCGCACCACAAGTTGGGGTGGATTGTTTGGATTATACGGATTATTGCTGGTATTGTCGTAAAATGCTTCCGCAACAAGCGTCGTTCCTGCTGTGAATTTCATCACTTTGCGAAACGTGTACGCGCCTTGCCAATTGAAATCCCAATCTGGAATATTTATCAAACGCGTCGTATCATTGTTGGGAGTCACCGCAAATACTTTCGTCCGCCGACCAATCAAGTGCATGTGCGGCGCGACGCTCAAAAACGAGCCATCTCGCGGTAAAACCAGCTTTTCAACAAAGGTTTTAGTCTGATTGGCAGGAATTTCCAAAGGACCATTCACCAAAAACAATGGAACATGTGCTAAAATCGGTCTAACAAATAATTCACGGACGGTTGCATTAACAGGCGCGAATTTTAAAATAATTTTCGTGCTATCGCGCTGATTCACCACGCCGCTTGGATAATGCACTTGCAAGACCAAATTCGTCCTCGAAGTCAGCCGAATCCCCATACCTTGTGGATATTTGATAGCACTCTGCCCTGGAACCCAACCCGTAACCAATTGCGCCGCGCCCGAACCAATGCCTCCATAACTGGTATAACCAGGTGCAGGGTCTGCGGCATCCAGTTGCGCAGGGACATTTGTGGAGTCTTGAAACGCCAAAACATGATGCACAATCCGCCGATTTCCGGGAATCACTTCCAAACTCGTAATGAATCGGTCGCCAATCACGTTGCTCGGCAACACGAAACACCGATATAAATCCGTCGTCGTATTAACATTATAAGTTGGAATCGTCAAAACTAAATCTGGATTTTGAATGTCACTGCCCGCCGAAAAAGTGGGTAGGGTAGGAGCGTTTGCCAAATTGCCTTGTGGCGCACTGGCATTAACCCAATTCGCAATCGTCTGAATATCGGCATTGCTTAACACGCGTTCATTGGCGAAATGATTGTAATTCGGGTCTGGCGGCCAAGGCGGCATATTTTTGGAGACGACTGCCGTTTTAATGCCCGCCCGATTGCGATACGCATCGTCATAGGTCAACAACGAAAATGGGGCAACACCATTGGGTTGATGGCATTTTGCACAATTTTTATAGAGAATTGGGGCAATATTTTCAGCCCAATTTGGCGTTTGAGCGTGCAAAAAAGACGCAACACCAACACTTACTGTGAGTAAAATAACTTTTTTCATGCTTTTAATGGAATGATTTATTTAAAATTCCTTAATCTTTAACAATAACACAACCAATAGGTTGCGTCGTAACTACGTCTAATGGTTTACCTTTTAAAATCAATTGAATCGCATCGCGCAAGTAAAATTGGGAAGTGATGCCGCGCCGTTTGCCCGCCCGAAAATACGCATTATCAATCTGTCCCGAATACAACCGTTGTCCATCAACGGTTTCCAAAACAACTTGTGGTGTAATCGTCGCTCCAAAACGATTGGTCAACACAAAAGCGGAATCGCGTTGCGTTTTAAACTGCACGTCAAATTCCTTTCGGAACGAATTGATAGCCGAATCCGTTGCATAATAATTCGGAAAAACGCCTATCCATTCAATGCCTTTGTCTGCAAAATCAACCTTGAGTTGATTCAAAACAGGCGCGTAACTTTGACACATGGGGCATTCATCGGATAAAAAAATATAAACTCGAAATGGCATAGGCATAGCTTGTTGCGCACTCACGCGCCCTATGCAAAGTCCTAAAAACACTAAAAATAGATAAAAGGAACGCATTTGGGATAGATTTGAATGGAAAAAATGACTTTAAGACTTGTTTGGACAGGGAAAACTCAAATTTTATAACCTTTCTTTTGAATCATTTGCATCAAATTGAAGGTATGCCCTTCCATGAGTTGCACGTCTTTTGCCCAATCTCGAAGAATCCAATCTTGATTGGGTTCGGCAATTAAGATTTTCTGGTCATAGGTGAAAATCCACAAAACGCGTTCTACTCCAAATTTAAATAATGCTTGTAATTTTTTGCTAACATATTTGTAATCTACAATATTCTCTAAATCAATCGCAATATCCACTTCAATCACAATTTTGGGTGGAATCTTGAAATAATGTTTGTCCATTTGATACTGAAGCGCCACTTTGGCATCATACAAAGCGATATCCGCCGATAAATTGTTTCCAAGCGAAAGGTGCAAACCTGCTTCATTACTTACAATTTCATATTCCCTTTCGTTTAGCTGACTATAAAGATAACGCAATAAAACAGAAATGATAATACTTTGCAAACTGCTACAGCCCATAATTTCTTCAATGGTTTTGGTTTGATTTAAAACATCTTTATAACCTTTTCGATAAAAAATTTGTCCATCCAACTCCTCATAAATGAGTTGTTGGGGAATCGGAATAGGCATTCCTTGTGCGACTCCATGTACATCCATAATATTTAATTTTAGAATTTTATAAATTATTTATTTTATAATTTGAATCAAAAACGTAAAATAAATGCGCTTTCTTAGAGCAAATATACCTTTTTTCTCTTAAAAAATCCTAATTAATTACGGGCATTAAATTAGAGTATTTCCGTTTTCCAATCCTCAATAATTCGTTTTTGATCTGAAAAGTTCACGCCAATGCCTGTGAGCGATTTGCCCGAAGCCCGATATTTATTGGCATAACCTGTATCTCGAATTTGCTGTAAAGCTGCATCCGCCGTCTCCTTGAATTTAAATTCAAAAATAAACACATCTGTATCGGTTTGAACCACAGCATCTGCGCGTCCGTGTGCAGAATGAACCTCGCTTTGAATAAACATCCCAAGATATTTAAAAATAATATGTACCAAACCATGATATAATCCTTCGGACGAATGTTTAAACACTTCACTGGGCAATTCTGCTAAATACGCATTGATAATTACTTTCACCCGAGGTAAACTTTTGGTTTCAAATGCGTATTTCAAATCCTCCATTGTCATCCCCGAATGCGGATTTTGGGAACGGTGCGTTAATTTTGTCACTAAAAATTCATATAAACTGTCATGCACTTCTTTGTTTGGAAAATCTAACCAATGTTCTCCTGTCAAAGGATTCTTCTTTTGAATCGTCAAATAACCGGTTTGAAATAAAAGTAATGTAATATCAATATTTTCCAAATCATATTTTTCAAAAAAAGTAGAACTGACTTTTGTATTTTTGATTAAAAAATCGCCATGCTTTTTCATCTGTTCCAACAAAAAAGTAGGTGTTCCTGTTGAAAACCAATAATTCCGAAATTCCCGATTTTCCAAAAAACTAAGCACACCAAATGGATTATAGACGTGCGTTTTGCCATCCCAAGTATAGCCATCATACCACCGTTTTAATTGAGTGAGTAACGCTTTACGCGACATATTAAATTCATTTTCAATGATTTGTAAATAATCATCAAAATAAAATTCTAATTCTTGTTGGGTATAACCCGTTAACGCTGCATACTTTTTGTTTAAAGTAAGGTCGGTCAAATGGTTCAAATCCGAAAAAATAGATACTTTTGTAAATTTAGAAATGCCCGTAATGAAGACGAATCTCAAGATTTTACCCGCATCTTTCAAGATAGAATAAAATGTTTTTAAAATTTTGCGATTGGCAATCGCTTGTTTCATATAATTGTCTTCGAGATAATGAACAATCGGTTTGTCATACTCGTCAATCAATAAAACAACTTCTCCTGCCTGTTTATGTACAGCATAGAGCAATTCGCGGAACTGCATTTTGACTGTTTTTTCGGTCAAGGTAATGCTTTTTGCTTGCGCAATCGAATGGAGCGCTTTAGAAATAGCAGCAGAAAGCCCTTCCGTCTGAAAATCCCATTCCGCAAACGAAATGTGAATGACAGGACTTGTTTGGTTCCAATCCCAATTTTGTTCTATCCAAAGGTCTTTAAATAAAATTTTATTGCCTTCAAAGAGCTCTTTTAAGGTGGAAACCAATAAAGATTTTCCAAAACGGCGCGGACGCGATAAAAAACAACTCGTCCCAGTCGTTACTAATTGGTGAATCAGTTGCGTTTTATCCACATAGATCGCATTTCGCTCTCTAAGTTTCGATAAATCTTGAATGCCAAGTGGTAAGTTTTTCATTGTACGTGGTTTTAATTGCTTGCAAAGATAAACAAATAAGCGAATTACCCAAAGTGATTTGCCCCGAATTTCCCGAATTTTCACCAATGACTGGTGAAAATTCGGGAAATTCGGGAACTATTGCAGGTTTATTCTTTTTTGCAAGTTATTTTGTAACTAATTTTTCTTCATATTTCACGAAAAAACTCAACCACAGAGACCGCGAAACGCGAAAAATCCAGATGAACAAAATTACAACGACGATTGTTGCAATGCCAAAGGAATGGACGACGCGCAGCCCTAACCCGAATTTGAATAAAGCAAACATCGTGAACAACATAAATGCGGTCAAAATGTAGGATAGAAACATTGCCCCATAATAAAAACCTGTTTCCAAAGTGTATTTTTGGGTACATTTTGGACATCTTTCGTTCATTTCAAAGGGTTTTTTAAACGAAAAAGTGGATGTTGGGTATAAATCGCCTTCATTACAACGCGGGCATTTGAATCCTAAAACACTATAGACTTTGCTACCTTTTTTAAACATTTTTTTAATTTTATCGTAATTTACCGTAAAAATTTGTCGCAAAATTAAGTAAATATTGAGCATTTTTTAAACCAATTAATTGCCTTACAAGAAGATGGTTCAAAACCCAAATTTAACGCAACCCCGTTATATTCCTGCCAATACCTTGAGTGCGTATATCGCTGGAAAACAATCGTTTATATCGGAAATGTTGCCTGCACATATCGTGCAAACGCCTACTGCACAGATACTTTATGTATTAGAAAAAAAATTAGGAGCTGCTTTTTTTGCTGCGATGCGCCCTGAAAATACGATTGAAAGCCCTGTCAAAACAACAAATAGTTCGACTTGGATTAAAACGGCGAATATGGTGGGCATCAATGTCCGAACCGTTGGCAATTTTTGGAATGTGGTCAAATACGCTTTGACCTTGCCTAAAACCCAAAATTCGATTCATTTGTTGCCGATTTGGGAGCCGGGAGTGGTGGCAAGTCTGTACGGGATTGCTTCATGGAACCTCAATCCCGAGTTTTTTAGTGAAGAATTATACCGCGAATCGCCTATTTTGGATACCGTTGAAAAACAACTCAAAGTGGTGGTTAATTTGTTGCATGCGTTGGGAAAAACGGTTGGGATGGATGTGATTCCGCATACCGATCGGTTTTCAGAACCCGTTTTGGCAAATCCACAATTTTTTGAATGGATTGAACGCATGGATGATAGAATTATTAATCATTCCGATAAGTTATATTTGAAAGTACAAGATAAGATTTATCGCTTTTTGAAAACCGAGTCTCCACAAAATTTACCGAATAGTAAAGAGTTGTTTTTTTCTAAAAATTTTTCAGAAGAGACGCGTTTAGAAATTTTATTTGGTAAGCCTACTGATTATGGCGGTCGATTGGAACGGCGCGAAGCATTAATTCAAATGTTATATGATGCACATTTGGAGACTGCACCTGCTACAATGGGTCCCCCTTATCGCGGTTTGCGTGTCAATACAGATGCGTCGGCTTTGACGGTGGATGAAAAAGGGCGGATTTGGCGTGATTACGAAATCACCAAACCACAAGCATTCAGTCGGGCTTTCGGTCCGTTAACTCGATACAAATTGTATGAAGCGAAAGATGATAATTATAATTGGGAAATTGATTTTGAAAAACCATTGCGTCCTGTTTGGGAATACGTTGCGCGACATTATTTGGAGGTGCAGCAAAAATACAATTTCGATTTTATGCGCGGCGATATGGCGCATGTGCAGATGCGTCCCAATGGAGTGCCTGCCAAATCAAATGAGCATTACGATATAATGCAATATATAAAGGCTTCTATTCAAAAGCGAAACCCTATATTTGGCTCTTTTGCGGAGACTTTTCTCGCACCCACAGGTGAGATGGCTTATGGGGATGAAGACGACCATTTGGAAATGACCGATGCCGATTCGACGCTTGGAAATTTGCAATCCATGCCGATTGGTACGACTGAATTTTTGGCAGCATTTCGCAGATATTTAGATTTGCTACATACGAGACGTTTCGCGCCGAATTTTACCATTATGACGGCGGATAAAGATGACCCGCGATTTGACCCTTTTTATGTCAAAGGCAATGAAGCCCGTTTTTTTATTGGCTTGTTTTTGACGGATATGCCGAGTTATATGTCTTTGGGTTTTGAACAACGCGATGTGCATTTATTGCCCGCACCAAATGAGCATTATACGAAATTGTATGTTTTCAAAGAAGACAGAGGCGCGAAAGCAACCCATGCTCAATACGTTTGGGGTAATAATATCAATCTTTTTGATTCCTTAAATGAAATGAAAAAATACTCAGACGTGATTTTTAGATACATTGCCGATAAAAAAGTGCGCTGGTTGTTGTTACCCGACCCGACAGGTTATAAAAAAGTGATTGCATGGACGCATATGGATGACACGACTGCTCAATTCTTATTTGTGGTGAATTTGGATGTAACGCAAGATATAAACGCAGTTAAAATCCCTGCATCGAATCAGCAAACGCTGCATTTCAATATCGAATATTCAACCGAAAAAGAAGTTTTAAATGTGGATAAGTCATTGATTTTCAATGGAATACAATATCCAATTGGGCAATTAAAAGCAGGAGAATGTCGCATTTACAAAGCAGGAACACGGCATCGTTTGCCGAATGCGAAATAAAGATTAGTATAACTTGCGTCAAGTTTCAAACTTGACGCAAGTTGTCTATTTAATTTTTTCAAGTACTTATTGCAATTATTTTTAAAATGTAATATTTTCATAAATATCGCTCATTGAAATTGTTACACCAAGTGAATGTAATGTAATTGTTTTTTGCATATCGGTTTCCTTGCGAATGCGCCAAAGGTCTGTTTCTTCTTGAAAACGCGTTTCAACAAAGGCTTCATCGGCATTTACTAAAACATATTCTTGAAAACTGGGCAACATTTTGTATAATTCAAATTTGCCTAAGCGGTCATAAGCCTTCGTTTTGGGCGATAGTACTTCGACGACCAACAAAGGATTGACAATTATATCTTTGCGTGTTTGCCAGAATTGCGGTGCTTCACAAATCACCAGTGCATCAGGATAGACGCTCGTATTAGCTTGTTCGATGTAAATTTTTAAATCACTTGAACAAACACGAAATTT
>JBDLWG010000320.1:0-16967 GCA_039804385.1 Bacteroidota bacterium | reverse complement strand
GAGTGGATTACTCATTATTTTAGAGTAGAACCTGAAGATGAACGCGTTTTAGATTTTCCAGAAGAAAATATTTTAGCAACAGGCGGTGCGATTTTTTTCGCTTTATTGAATGGCGAAGCGGTTGGCTGTTGCGGTTTGTTGGTGGAAGACGGCGATGTGCTTGAATTGGTCAAAATGGCAGTTCAACCCAAACATCGTGGACTGAAAATCGGCGAAAAACTTTGCAAGCGTGCCATTGAATATGCTCAAAATCAAGGTGCGAAAGAATTATATTTGGTTTCTAATCGAAAATTGTTGCCTGCATTGGCATTATATCGCAAAATGGGTTTTGTGGAAGTGCCTATCACGGCATGCGATTTAGCCCTTTTTGAACGGTGTGATATTAGAATGAATATTCATTTTTAAAAAAAAATTACATGAAAAAAATCCAAACATGGGGCGCACTCATTGCTTGCCTACTCGTCGCACCTGTTGCAAACGCACAGGTTTCCACTAAAAAAATCAAAAAACATATTCATTATCTTGCAAGTGATGCCTTAGAGGGGCGCGGCACAGGCACGGCGGGTTGTGAAAAAGCGGCTCAGTACATTGCCAAACAATTCAAAAAAATAGGTTTGCAACCCAAAGGGACAGACCAATATTTACATCCATTTAGTTTTAAAAAAGCTAAAAATCCACATGGCGGCGAAGATATGGAAAGTCCAGAGATTCGTTCTCAAAATGTTGTTGGGTATTTAGATAATAATGCCGAATTTACGATTGTGATTGGAGCGCATTATGACCATCTTGGGCATGGGACAGATGGCAACTCGTTAGATGCGAATCCACAAGGTAAAATCCATAACGGCGCGGATGATAATGCATCAGGAACGGCGGGCGTGATAGAATTAGCGCGTCATTTTGTTAACAATCAAAAAAAAGAGCCTTTTAATTTTTTATTTATTTGCTTTTCGGGGGAAGAATTAGGATTGATTGGTTCTAAAAAATTTTGCGAAACGCCTACGATTCCTATTGATAAAATGAGTTATATGATTAACATGGATATGATTGGTCGGTATCGGGATGATAAAGGCGTGATGATTCACGGAGTGGGTACATCGCCTTTGTGGATACCGCTTTTGGAAGTGGTGAAAACGGATTTGAAGATAAAAACGGACAGTTCTGGGACGGGTCCGAGCGATTTTACGTCTTTTTATTTGAAAAATTTGCCTGTTTTGGGCTTTTTTACAGGGCAACATTCCGAATACCACAAGCCGACCGATGATATAGAATGGATTAATTACGAAGGCGAAAAAAAGGTATTGGAATACATTATCAAAATTGTGGATGGAACTTGCACTTTTCCAAAACCCGAATTTACGCCTACGCGTCAACAAAGTATGACAGGACGTTCTTTCAAAGTGACTTTGGGGGTGATGCCCGATTACGCGTTTGACGGAAAAGGTACGAGAATTGATGGCGTAACGCAAGGCAAACCTGCCCAAAAAGCAGGAATTATCGTTGGCGATATTGTCATTCAATTGGGCGAACATAAAATTGATAATGTAAATCAATACATGGACGCGCTTGGAAAATTCCAAAAAGGGCAGGAAAGTACGGTCATCATTAAACGCGGTACGGAAGAAATGATTTTAAAAATCGTTTTTTAAAGGTGGATTTTTTGGATGGTAAGTAGTTCAATTGAAATAATCGACAACAACGTTTGGAGGGTTTAAAACCCTCCAAACTTTATACCCAAAAATCCACATTTGAAATTTTAATTAAAACAAAAAGGATTGAAAAAAATAATCTTCACCGTTACCAATGATTTGAATCATGACCAGCGTATGATACGTATTTGTACTGCGCTGGCATTGGAAAAATATGATGTTCATTTGGTTGGGCGGCTTCTACCCCATTCCCAACCTATTGTAAATCAATTATTTACGCAACATCGTTTGAGGATTTGGTTTCAAAAGGGTAAATTTTTTTATGCGGAATACAATATCCGATTGTTTTTTTTCTTATTAAAAAATCGATTTGATAGGGTTTGCGGGATTGATTTAGATACCATTTTGCCTTGTTATTTAGTTTCAAAATTAAAACAAAAAGTTTGCATCTATGATGCCCATGAATACTTTACCGAAGTACCAGAATTGATTGGCAGACCAACGACCAAACGAATTTGGGAAAAAATAGCGGACTTTGTTTTGCCAAAAATTAAGTATTGCTATACGGTAGGTTCTTGTTTGGCAACGCTTTTTGAAGAACGATATGGCGTTCCATTTGAAGTTATTCAAAATGTACCTTTTCGACAAAAAATTCAGAATCAACCGATTATCAATCATAAAATTATTTTATATCAAGGCGCGTTGAATGAAGGTCGCGGTTTAGAAATCGCTATTGAAGCCATGCTGCATATGGAAGATGCCGTTTTATGGTTGGCAGGAGAAGGCGATTTGAGTCAATCATTGAGGCAACAAGTTGAAAATCAAGGATTAACGCATAAAGTAATTTTTTTAGGATTCATTGCACCCAAAGATTTACCACAATTGACTGCACAAGCGACGATTGGTTTAAATTTATTAGATGCTAAGAGTTTGAGTTATTATTACTCGTTGGCGAACAAATTTTTTGATTACATGCAGTATGCCGTACCGCAAATCAATATGCGTTTTCCCGAATATGAAAAGATTTGTTTGCAATATGAAGTTTCGGCACTCATAGAGGATTTATCTGTCAATGCATTAGTGCAGGCTTTGAAAAAGCTATTAAAGGATGATAATTATTATAATCAATTAAAAATCAACTCCTTAGAAGCAGCTAAAATTTTTAATTGGGAAAAGGAAAGTCAGAAATTGCTTCATTTTTATCAGAATATGGAAATTTAGGATTCGGGAATCGTTTGAAATAGGATGCTGATGATTTGAAAGATTGTAAGGATATTTTAGGTTGAAGAACGCAGATGAGCATTCCAAAAATCCTTGCAATCCTTCAAATGATCAGCATCCTATTTCGAACGATTCCCGAATCCGAAGCATTATGCAAACAAGCGGAAAAATAAAAATAAACTGCCCGATAAAAGAATCGTCACAGGCAAAGTCAACACCCATGCCAAAGCAATGTTAGAAACCGTCCCGCGTTGCAAGTTTTTCACGCCTTTCGACGCAACCATACTGCCCGCCACCCCAGACGACAAAACGTGTGTCGTACTCACAGGCAACCCAAATTGAGATGCCAAACCAATCGTCGTAGCCGCAATCAACTCCGCCGTCGCGCCTTCTGCATAGGTCATATGGCGTTTTCCGATTTTCTCGCCAATCGTCACCACAATCCGTTTCCAACCAATCATCGTCCCAAAACCCAATGCCAATGAAATACAAAGCAAACCCCAAAAAGGCACATGTTGCGTCGTTTTACTTAAGGTTTTGCTTTCGTGTTTGATAACTTCTCTGGCTTTTTTATCGGTAATAACATTTGGTTCTTCCAATAATGTTTTAAGATGTTTGGTTAAAATGCCAATCCGTTTGCGCACATTCAGTTTGGATTTAACATCGGTCGGCTGCATGACCGCAATATCTTGTTTTAATAACTCAATGGTTTCCACCGATTTAGTTAATTCTTTGGGTGCTAAACCTTCGGCTACTTCTTTGGATTGCAATTGTGCTTGAATTTCAGTCAATGATTTATTGATTTTATCCGCACTAAAATCTGGGGATAAAGCAAATTGTAAGGGCGCGAAAGTCATCAACGTCACCAATAACAATCCTAAACCTTTTTGCCCATCATTTTGACCATGAAAAAAACTAACTAAGGTACAAGTCGTAATCAAAATCGCCCGAATCCACATCGGCGGTTCTGCATCCACATCGGGTTCTTTGAACAATTGTTGTCTTTTTTCTTTATTAGTAACCGCCATGCGTAGGATAAACATCAACGAAATCGCCATCGTAAAACCAAATGCTGGCGAAAATAATAAGGCTGTACCAATTTTGCCTGCTTCCGCCCAGTTGATACCCACATGTTGTGTGTTTTCGGGCAACATCGAAAAGACCATGCCCGCACCCAACAATGCCCCAATCAACGTGTGCGAACTGCTACAGGGGATGCCAAAATACCAAGTAGCCAAATTCCAAATTACCGCAGAGAGCAAAATCGCTAACATCATACACGCGGCTTGCGCCACCGTCTGTCCCATTAACGCTTCGACAGGCACTAAAGCAGCAATTTTCATCGCCACATCATATCCATAAATGGAACTGACCAATACGCCACATAAATTCATAAAGCCAGACCAAACCACCGCAGTTGTTGGTTTCAAGGTTTTTGTGTAGATAACAGTTGCTACGGCATTGGCTGTATCATGGAAACCATTGACAAATTCAAAGGCAAAAACGACCAAGATGCTGATGACAAATAATATCGTCAGCCCAGAGGAGAGATGCGTTAAGTCTAATCCAAACATAAGCAAAGATTCGTAAGTTAGTAATTCATTTTGAAAACATACATTTAACAGTGCAAAGATGCAGGGATTGGGCGGAATTTGTGTTGTTTTGGATATTAAGTTAATGTTAAGTTTTAAGTTGGATTTAGATGTAAGCAAGGTGTGCAAGATATTTTTGGGATAGGATGGATGTACGGATTGCACGGATTTTCACAGATAGGTACGGATTTTTTTTTATTTTTATTCAAAATGCAATTAAAAAAAATCCGTACTCATCCGTGAAAATCCGTGCAATCCGTACATCCATCCTATCCCAAAAGTATCTTGCACATCCCGTAAATCCAAGTTTAATCACGACTTGTCAATACACATCGTTTGTACCTTTTCAGCAACTCGGAAGGCAAATCTGCCACTTTATTGCTTTTGGTCAACACTTTTTTGCCATTTACATAGTCGTAAAAATTACACTGCGAAGTCGGTGCTTCCCGCCCTGTCTCGTGATATTCGACGGCAATACTACTCATTTGTGCCAATTTATTGCCATTCCAACGATATTCGTTCAGCACATCCTTACAATAGTCGTATTCCAAAACACGTTTTTTCTTACTATCCAATGCCAATCCTGTAATTTCGGACGCAATGGGCAGAAAATCCTTTGTTTTAGATTGATAAACATACATCGTGAACTGATTCGGACGACACCTGCCATTGCTGCGCCGCCATTGAATCGCCACATCGGGCATTTTATCAAAATTTAAATCGGTTGAAAAATGTAAATCGCTGGGTTGAGCAGTGCCAGCAGGTAAGATTTCGGAGACCACAGGAACCCAAAAACCTTCAAATAAGCGATAAACGCTAAAATAGGTTTTTTCATTGGGTTGTCCATAAGCGATAATGGCATGAATGGTTTTTTTATCCAAATCGAACCAATTACCTACGAAAAAACGCAAGGTATCGCTCTCCATTTTGAACGGCGCGGTAGGCGGAACTGCCGCAAATTTGCGCAATAATGGTTGGATGACTTCCTCTAACGGTTGTCGGGCTACGCGTTCTTTGTGTTCCCAATCTTTCAGAATTTCTTCTACGATTTGGGCTTCTTCCCGACTTAAAGTGGCGGTCGCACTCACTGATGCTGCGGTTGTCCATTGTAAGACTGGTACTTCATTTCTAACCGAAACGCCTGTGCCAGAAGACAGAGCAAGGCTCTGTGCTGTGTTGCGACTTGTAAGCAGCAACAGGAAAAAGAGGGGTACGTACTTCATGGTAAATAAGTAAATTCATAGTATTAAAAAAAGGTGGTGAATGGTTAATGTGCCTCAAAAGTAATATATTTACGTGCAAAAACACGTATTTTGGATTGTTTTTTGTCCTTTTTTTATACAAAAATATTGCTTTTTTTTTCAATTTATTTTTATATTTAAAATAAAAAAGTATAAATTATTGATTTAATCGAAAAAAATAAAATGAAAATAAAAGTATATTTTAAATCAGAAATTGTAAATAAATATTTTTTTGTGCCAAATGGGGACAAAAAAGAAGCATTTTGCGTTATAACAAGTGTATTCGATTTTGACTTTCATCAACTTTTAAATCAATCATTAGACTATGGAGAAAACATTTTCGGTTGGGATTACCTTATCAGGCGGCGGTGCGAAAGGCATTGCGCATATTGGAGTCCTGCGTGCGTTGTTGGATAACGGCATTCGCCCTGAAATCATCAGTGGCACAAGTGCAGGTTCGATTATCGGCGCGTTGTACGCGGCGGGGCGCAGCATCGAAGATATGGAACGCTTTGTGAATGACAGTAGTTTGATTAAAATCTTTCGGATTGTTGGGATTCCAGGGGCAGGTTTTGTCAAATTGTCCTATTTGAAAGACCGTTTGCAAGAGTTTATTCCAGAAGACCGCTTTGAAGCCTTGAAAATGCCTTTTTACGCTTGCGCCACCAATTTAAATTTGGGCAAAGCCGTGATTTTTGATTCAGGTCCACTATTTGATGTAGTGGTAGCCTCTTGCTCCGTTCCTTGGCTTTTCAAACCACAATTAATTGATAATCAACTTTTTGCAGATGGCGGTTTGACCAACAACATGCCCGCCGAACCCGTTCGCAAACGATGTCATATACTCATTGGTTCTAATGTAAAACCCAAAGTCGAATTGCATGACCATAAAGCCTTAGATTCGTTCATGGGCATCACGCAACGAACCGTTGATTTAAGCCTTTGGACGAATACCAAACCGAGTGTAAAAATGTGTGATGTGTATATTGCGCCGCCGAAGATTCACGATTTTGGATTTTTTGATATTCGGAAAACCGAAGCATTATGTGCGCTGGGTTATGAAGCAACCGTGGCAGAAATACCGAAATTGAAAGCATTATTGGCGCATCAAGAGAAACCGCATGCGGCATTTTAATAGGACTTTACGTAAGTGTTCGTAAAGTCCTATCAAAATGGGGGACTTTACGTAAGTGTTCGTAAAGTCCTACGTAAAGTTCTATCAAAATGGGACTTTGCGAACACTTACGTAAAGTCCTATCAAAATGAGTCCCTATCGTTTAAATACAAATGAATTTCCAAAACCAATTTGTAATCTAAATGATTGATTATCAATTTTTTCTAAAATCGTAATATCTTTATTTTTATCATTTTTAAAAATAAAACCTTTTGAATCATAAGATTGTAATTTAAAAATATCGGTTCGCGGCACTCCATTTTTCACTTTTTCAGAAACAATCAATTCCAATTGATGATTTTTTAATAAAAATAACAAGGTTGTCGCGCCTGTTGCTTCGCCTTTAAAAAAGGTTTCGCGTTGTCCGAAAAGCAATGGTTCTTTGTCTTTTTGGTCAAAACTCAAAACAATATGTGTTTTATTGGTATCACAAACCCAATTCCCCGCCATAAAAGCAATGGCAGCCCATTGTTTTTGCCCTTTCAACTGCGCTTCGTGTTGATGTGACGACAGCCAAGCAAGCAATGCCGACACCATTAAAACAAAAAGAATGGAAATCGTCACAGGCAATTGCAACATCGGTGGGCGGCGTTTCGGACGAATCGGCGCATCAAGCCGTTTTTCCAACCGTTCCCAAAGTTGAGGCGGCGGTGTTTCATCCAATAAAGCCGTTTCTTGTTGAAATAATTGTTCAAAAATATCTGGTTCGTTCTCTTGCATTTCAATAATTTGACATCATTTTTCGTAATTTTTCTTTTGCCAAAATGAGTTGTGATTTGGAGGTATTGATGCTGATATGCAACATATCTGCAATTTCTTGATGTTTAAAACCTTCAATCACATAGAGATTGAAAATCGTGCGATAACCTGTGGGCAATTTTTCCAATAATTTTAAAATATCTTGCACCGCCAATTGTTGCTCAATGCCAATTGGAACACTCATTTCTAATATATTTAAATCTGCCGCATCTGGTTCGACAGTCAACAATTTGTTTTTTCGCAAAAACATCAAGGCTTCATTGACCACAATGCGCCGCATCCAGCCTTCAAAACTGCCCACAGACCGAAACGCATTAATATTTTCAAATATTTTAAAAAAGGCTTCAATCAATACATCTTCAGCATCTTCGCGGCGCGGGATGTAACGCCGACACACGCTAAACATTTTAGCAGCATATCGGTCATATAACCATTTTTGCGCCACTCTATCCTGCTGTTGGCATCGGGCGATGAGTTCTTTTTCTGTCAAAATCAACGAATTGAAGCTGTTAAAATCGAAGGATTACACGCTATTTCTATGGGAATGATGCAAAAAAAGTGCTTTTGGGTGTATGATTCAGAGGCTGATTTCAATAAAAATTTCAGATACTTATTGTATAAAACCTCCATATAACCAATCTGCTACTTCTTGGCGATGTGCGCCTGTGCGAATCCGTTCCAAATCTACGGTATTGCGCAGATTGCCCATTTCCACATAAACGGTTGGTACTTTACACTCGCGCATCATATGTAAATCTCTGGAACTCAATGTACCGCGATATTTTCGTTTACCTTCATGGTTCTCTTTTAAGTTTTCTAAAATATTCAAACCCATTTGCTTACTTGTTTTGTTGCCCGTTTGGTAGTATAAAAAAATATCGGTTTGCAACGTTTTGACCCGCGAATCCACATGCAAAATGATTAATCGTTGGTCTGCAATGCCTTCTTTTTTATACTTATCATATAACGTGTTGATGGCATCTGAACGCTGAAACAAACGCGGTTTATGCGCCGCAGGAATCCGCAAATCGGGATAGGTGCGTTCATCTGCATCGCAAGTCAACATTTGTCCATCTCGAATTCCATCATTTGGGTCTCGCGTGATGATGAAAACCGTCCCGCCATGCGCTATCAAATTCCGCGCAACCCGCAAAGAGACATCATATGCATATTCGTCCTCACACATGGTGCGTCCTTCCCGTTTGAACATGGCACCAGGGTCGGGTCCGCCATGACCACTTTCTACATAGAAAATCTTGCCTTTCAACGACTTATCTTTAATCGGCACCTCTTCATATTTTTTGCCAAAAATCTTATAAATATTTTCTTTTTTCGGAGCTTCGGGTCCCGCGACAACCGTTTTAGAACCTGTATTGGTATTGTTATAAGCAGATTGGAGCGTTTTTGGAGTGGTTTTAGGCGTTGCTTGACAATGCAGCCAAGCATAAGGAACCCACAAAATCCGCGTATCCTGATAACTTTTAGCGCGAATTTTACTTTTAAGCAAAGCTACATTATACGTCTGAATGCGTTTTGCGGTCTCGACGGCTTGAATTTTGACAGAAGTGCGAATCGTTTTGCTATCAAATGGGAACAATAAAATGGGCAAAGCATATTTTTTGCCTTTACTCAGCGGCTCCACTTTTTTCAGTTGATTGATTTTCAAAAATTGTTGAACCGTACAATCATCTTGTTCCAATTGATATTCAGTGAGTAACGCATTGATTGTCAATGCTTTCGTTAATTGTACTTGCAAGTATTGAGGCGCAACATCGGGTTTAAATCCAAGGAGCGTAAGGGGAAATAGCAGGAGCAATCCAAATCGAAACAACTTCATGTGGCGTAAATAGTTGATAAAAGGTGCAGTTGATTTTTGGCAAAA
Organism: Bacteroidota bacterium; assembly: GCA_039804385.1. Taxonomy (GTDB): domain Bacteria; phylum Bacteroidota; class Bacteroidia; order Chitinophagales; family Saprospiraceae; genus JAAFJT01. The sequence goes on along the minus strand of JBDLWG010000320.1, from coordinate 7,449 downwards.
ATACAATTTATTTGCTTGTAAATAAATAGAAAAAATTACAAAAACTTGCTTGCCACAAGTTTTTCAACCAATCTGCGTTTCAATTCAAAACAAAATGGTAACACAACTTGCCGCAAGTTGCAACTTAAAGTCATTATAATGCCAAAATATTTGCCATTTTGATAACATCTTCATCAATCGGCTTGCCTTTTTCAATGGCATCTGCAAATGTCGTATAAACGATTTTATTATTAATCAAACCAATCATCACATTATTTTGCCCGTCTAACAAGGCTTCCACAGAACCATGTCCCAATCGAGTCGCTAAAACCCTGTCGGAACAAGTCGGCGAACCACCGCGTTGCAAATGCCCAATAATCGCTACTTTGGTATCGTAATAATCAAATTTAGCTTGCACTTTTTTCGCAATCTCCGTTGCACCGCCCAAAGGATTGCCCTCTGCAACGATGATTAAACCAAACGGTTTTTTGCGTTTCGCACCTTGTTTCAAGGTTTTGACCAAACTTTCTATCGTAAAATTGACTTCTGGAATAATCATCCCACTCGCCCCACAGCCAATCGCCGAATGCAAGGCAATATAACCCGCATGCCGTCCCATGACCTCCACAAAAAACAATCGATTGTGCGAATCCGCCGTATCGCGGATTTTATCCGCCGCTTCCATCGCCGTATTGATAGCCGTGTCGAAGCCAATCGTAAAATCCGTCCCGTACAAATCGTTGTCAATCGTACCGGGAATGCCAATCATTGGAATATCGTACTCTTCCGAAAAAATTTTCGCGCCCGTAAACGTTCCATTCCCACCAATCGCCACACAGCCATCAATGTCATTCGCCACCAACGATTCGTACGCCAACCGCCGTCCTTCGACCGTCATAAACTCTTTACTCCGCGCCGTTTTCAATATCGTGCCGCCGCGATGAATGATATTGCCGACATCCGAAGTCTCCAATCGAGCGATTTGCCCATGAATCATGCCGTCATAACCGCGTTGAATCCCATAAACGTGCAAATTATGATAAGTTGCCGCCCGAACCACCGCCCGAATCGCCGCATTCATCCCTGGAGCATCGCCGCCTGACGTGAAAACAGCGATTCTTTTAATACCTTTTGCCATAGTATCGTATCTAATTGATATGTGATTTGTCGTAATAAGTAGTTGAGTCGAAAGAAACAATTAAAATAAAACTCATTGATAATCAACTAATTGGTATCGTATTAAGGTCGGCGAGGTTGCAACCTCGCCGACCTTTTGGATAGGTTTTTTCAATTGAAAATCAGCAAATTAACGTGCGTCAAGTTTGAAACTTGACGCACGTTTTGTGTATTTAATTTAGTTCAACGACTTACTTTGATTGTAACAAATCGCTTTGATGTTCCAAATGAAATTTGACCAAATTATCAATGGGTTTTTTAATCACAATCCCCATTTTCAAATTATGTTTTTCTAATGCCATCTTCAAAATATCTTGAAAATGGTAGGCTATCGACCCAATAAAATTGATAGGAATCCGCTGACAACCTTCATATTTCAAAATATGTCGAATAATCAACTCTTTAAAAGACGCACTAACCAACTCTTGAATGAAGAAATGTTTTTTGTGTGCAGATATAAACGTCGCAAAAGAAGCTAAATATACATTTGCACCTGGTGCATACATTTTATTTAAAATTTCCCTTTTGCCTTCGGGGTATGTCTTTTCAAAATCCTGTTGGAGTGCTTCGGGCAGTTCTCGGTAGAAATAAGCGCGAATCAACCGCTTACCCAAATGCGAACCCGAACCTTCATCACCCAATAAAAATCCAAGATTGGACACATTATCGACTACTTTTTTGCCATCATAAAGACATGTATTCGACCCTGTGCCAATAATACAGGCGATACCAGGTTTCACGCCGCAAACCGCCCGCGCACAAGCCAATAAATCATGATCGACTTCAATGATGTCCGCTTGGGTGAAAATGCGTTTCAAACCCGTTTGTATGATGTTACAACGCATCGCATCGGAGCAACCCGCGCCGTAAAAATACACCCATTTGGCTTTCTCACAAGCCACTTTTTGAATAAAATCTTTTTTCAATTCCGATTCAATGCGGTCTGCATCGTGAAAAAAAGGATTGAAACCCATCGTATTATGCAATTCGCGGCTGCCATCAGCATGGATAATTTGCCAATCCGCCTTCGTCGAGCCACTGTCCACAATTATCAACATAGTGCGTGAATAACGTTTTAATTATTTTCAAATGAGTTAGAAGCGCGCAAAGATAGTGTATCTTGTACATTATCTACACTTTATCCGAGATAAATTTGTGGTTTTAAAAGTCAGCATTCCATAAGATACTTGTCCTACATCAGTTGGCAAAATAAACTTGCGTCAAGTTTGAAACTTGACGCAAGTTGTGCTCGAATTTAGTTTCAACTCATTTAGAAAAGGTATAGTTCACGCCAGTAAGTAGTCGTAACGAAATAAGCTATCATCATGTAAATAGTTGATAATCAATATATTAACGTCGGCGAGGTTGTAACCCTATCCATTACCCACAGAATGATTATCGGTATTCAAATCATTTTGCAAACTAAAAAGGTGCGTAGCACCGCAACATTTGTAGAAAAATGGAATTAAAACCCGCATTGGAGGTGCGTAGCACCGTAACATTGGTAGAAACGATGTGAATGTTACGGTGCGACGCACCTCAAACGCGGGTTCCAATTCCATTTTTCTACAAAGGTTGCGGTGCTACGCACCTTTTTTGATTCTGTGGGTAATGGATAGGGGCGCAACCTCGCCGACCTTGATTCAATGCGAATGAACTGATTATCAATTATTTACGTTTAATCGTTTATTTCAAATCAACTACTTAGGTTGAGTATACTTAACCCAAGTAGCGCGGTAATGCCGCCTACGGCGGCAAAAAGTTGCGAAGCAACATTTTAAAAACAAAACACACACGCCCTTATCTCCTTCTTTTTGGGCGGCGAAGCCGCCTACCGCGCAACTTAGGTTACTTATTTTAAAAATCCTTTTTGCAACTACAATTCCTAATTCAAATAAAGTTATGCAAAAAAATAAACACCTTTTCCTACCTTTGTGCTTCAAAAAAAATCATCCTACATTTTGAAAAACGGTATAAAAGTTTTCGCACCTGCTTCCATTGGCAATATTGGAGTTGGGTTTGACATATTGGGTTGCGCACTCGACAAGCCGGGCGATGAAATCGTGGCAGCGTTGACCGATGCACATGAAGGATTGCGCATTACGCGCATCACGGGCGGCAAATTGCCGTTTGAAGTTGAAAAAAATACAGCAGGTTTTGCTGCCTTGAAACTTTTGGAACATCTCGGCGAATCCAAACGCGGGATTGATATGGAGATTCATAAAAAAATGGCGTTTGGCAGTGGACTTGGTTCTTCGGCGGCGAGTGCGGCAGGTGCGGTATTGGTAATCAATGAGTTATTAAAAAATCCGTTGTCGAAACGTGCGTTGTTGCCGTTTGCGGTGTTGGGCGAAAGCATTGCGAGTGGCGCGATGCACGCCGATAATGTTGCGCCATCGTTGTTGGGCGGGATTATTTTGGCGCGAAATTCGAGTGATGTGCACCGCCTTCATACACCGAAAGGTTTATATGCGACCGTCATCTATCCGAAAATTAACATTTTGACCAAAGATGCTCGAAATCTTTTATCGCCAACCGTCGGTTTGAAGCAAATGGTGCAACAAACCTCGAATTTGGCAGGTTTCATAGTGGGTTTGTACAACAGTGATTTTGATTTGATACGGCGGTCGTTGCAAGATGTGGTGATTGAGCCGCAACGGGCGCAATTAATTCCACATTTTTACGCGGTGCAGGAAGCCGTTTTGAACGTAAATGGCGTTTTGGGATGCAGCATTTCGGGTTCGGGTCCGTCCATATTTGCATTGAGTCAGAATACGTTGGCGGCAGAAGAAGCAGGAATCATTATGCAGCAAATTTTCAATATGCATAAAATTGAAAATCAATTATTTATATCGCCTATTAATCAAGAAGGGGCAATATTATTGTAACTCAAATAGAGCGAATGGATGTACGGATTTGCACTGACTGGTACGGGTTTTAAAAAAAAATCCGTACCAATCGGTGCAAATCCGTAAAAATCCGTACATCCATTTGTACTCAATACTCCAATATAATATTTTGGAGATGACTTAAAACCAATCATTTTATTATGAAGTTGATATCAGAAAATAGTATTGAAGCAGTGGCTGAGAAATTAGACGAAGGTTCAGACGCGGCTTACGAAAAAGCCGTTGAAGACTTTTCCAAACAGCAACCTGCGGTATTTAGCTATCTTTTTTCGGAAGACATCGCCTTGTTGACGGAGGATGAACGCGAATATTTGCTTTATTTGGCATTAGTTATTTGGAAATCGGTGTTAAAAACCGCTAAAAAATTGGCTCCTGTTTCGACATCGCGCTTAGACGCTGCCGAGGAAGACAATTGGGCAATGTTGGAGCCTGTGAAAAGCAAACCTTTTCAGCACAAAGCGGATGTGTTTTTCAAAGATTATCCACAAGAAGACTTGTTGGCATTCGTGGAAGACGCATTGGCGGACGATGAAGATTCCGAAGTGACCAAAGAAGGACGCGAACCGATGTTTGTAGCGTTGAAAACGATTATTGACGTTTTTTGCGTATAATGCAAAGTAGTTCAATTCGAGCACAAAGTGCGACAAGATGCAACTTGCCGCACTTTTTTCAACCGATTTGTTTGGAATTGAAAATCAAAATTCGAGCACAAAGTGCGGCAAGTTGCAACTTGCCGCACTTTTTTATACCAATTCGTTTGGAATTTCACACATGATACTTTTGGGATACAATTGACAGGTGGTGCGGCTTCTTTCAGAATTCCAGCCGATTCGGTCAAAAAATTCTATGCAAAACGGGTGACTTCGCAAGGTATGTCGGCTACCCACATGCCCATTTGTTGTGCAGAAATTGGGAGGCTTACGCAGTCACGCCCCAAGTCTCGAAGGGACGGCACTTGGGTAACACTCCAAAGTGTCGTCCCTTCGGGACTTGGTAGTGGGAGCATCATCCTTTGATTTTTTTATCTTTTTATTGAAAAAGAATGTTTTTTTATATATATTGTCTGCAAGATACGGTTTTTCAAGAATTTTTCATACACCCCAATCGAAATGATCATGATGATTTTGAATCTTTTACACATAATTTTTTTTAACCTTTAAGCATATTCCTGTACTGTGTACCTATACCTGTCTCTACGAGAAATCACAATTTGAGATAGCCGATTTGGGTCAATTTTGAAATCAAAGAGGTCGCATTCATACAATCAAATTTTGCTAAAAGATGATTTTTTTGATTATTAATGGTATTGAGGGCACTTTGGGTCAAGGCGGCAATTTCTTTGGCGGATAAGCCTCTTGACAAATATTTAACAATGTCTTTTTCCTTCGGGGTCAACATGGGCGGGGGCGCACCTTTGCTTTTTTTTTTGTATTGGGTCGTCAAATAAGCCAACTCGACTAATTGCCAAAGTTCTTCCAAACCTTTATTTTTATTGACAATGGCGACCACGCCGTATTCGTACAAAAAGTTGTGTACCAATTCGCCCTGCAAACTGCTATACACAATGACTTTGGTTTGAAACTGTCGTTCTTGGATTTCCTCAAAGAGTTCCAAGCCCAATTCCTCATCCGTGAGGACATCGGAGACTAATATATCAATCTCGTGGGCGGCTAATAACGCTATGACTTCGGCTTTCAGCGTGGCGGTGCCGACCACTTGAACCCCTTTCTTTTTAGAAAAAAAATCTCGCAAGCCGTCTAAAATAATGGGATGGTCATCGTATAATGCTATTTTCATATTTTTAAACTATTTTCGGCAAAGATAACGGTTTGGAAAGATAGGTTCCAATAGTTATTTCTAACTATAACCTACTTTGAAAAAATAGTTCAAATTATAAAATATTGGTTATCAGTATTTTATGAACCATATAGTTAGAAATAACTATTGCACCTTTTTTAGAACCGATTTATCTTTGCACCATCATTCAGTCAAGTTTCTTTTGGTAGATTTAGGGTTCGGAGTTCGTTGTGCATCGCTTTCGTTTCAGTCATCATCCCCGAAAGGTTGGGATACCTCAAATAACCAGATTTTTAAGGTTTTTTTGTAAAAAAAGCCTTGTTTTAAAGCGGTGCATTCCGAATAACGAACCATGAATCCCTCATTAGTAACTTGAAACTTTTTATTTTTTTCATATTTAAAACAATCGCTCCATGAAAACCAAAATGGGTTTATGGCTTCTTGTGTTTTTTGGCATCGTCGGCACGACGACAGCGGATGCCCAAAAAGAGTATGTTTGGGAGAAGTACAAATTAGGGATTACGTTGCCCAACGATTTTAAGGTGGTCACCAACACCAGCGACGAATTTGAATGCGACGGTATCGGGATGCACCTTTATATCCACATTTATGAAGATGAACAAGTGGATTTCAAACAAATGGCGAAAGAAACCCACGACCTTGCCAAAAGATTGGACTTTGACCTAACTGAAGCAATCCACGACTTCATAGACGACGATGGTTTTGAAGGGCGTTATGTTTTGGGGAAGAAAGACGGGCATCAAGTGATGTTATGTGGGATGCTTAACACGAAGTCTGCTGCCAACTTTTGGGTTTTCATCGTGTTTGAAGACGGCGACCACACCGCAGAAAAGGATGGTCTGGCGATCTTGCACAGTATTTCGCAACATTAAAACGTTGTCATGCCTTTGTCATTCCGTAGGAAAGGTTCCTTTGTCATTCCGTAGGAAAGGTTCCTTCGGAATGACAAAAGATTCCTTCGGAATGACAAAGTATAAAACCTTGATTATCAGCACTTTGAGATGCATATCGTTATACCGTTTTATTTTAACCTTCTTATTTTTGCACCCTAATTGAAGCCGTAGCTCAAACACAAGGCGAACCATTGTTGCTAATTTTAGTTTATTTATTAATAATAATATAAATAAAATTAAATTATTATTAACAAATCATTTAATTTTGCATGGGCACATTAAAATGCCACTATTAAAAAACAATAATTTGAACAAGCTTGATTAAAAACGGAATGTTAACAATTTAAACAACCCCTTTTTAAGGGTTGCTTTTCCGCACCTCAAAATCCCTATTTCGGGAAAAAAGAGATGGATTATCCATTCAATTCTAACTTATTTTCTAATAGATTTAAATTTGTTTATCAAATGAAATTTCACCTTTATTGCCTCAGCGTTTTGATGATGGTTAGTTGCAACTCCAAGCCCGAAAAGGCGGCTGATGCATCCAAAACCGCGCCTGCCGCAACAACAACCGCACCTGCCGCAACAACAACCGCGCCTGCCGCAACAACAACCGCACCTGCCGTAACAACAACCGCGCCTGCCGCAACGACAACCGCGCCCGCCGCAACGAC
>JBDLWG010000319.1:0-5698 GCA_039804385.1 Bacteroidota bacterium | reverse complement strand
GATGCCGTTGATAATGTTGTTATTTTTCCCGATAAATGTTGGAATGGAGGTCATTTTACGTTAAATTATTTTATGGAACATGATACGGCAGGTTTTGTGCGCATTGATTTTGCCCAAATATCTCCCGAATATTTTAACTATTTATCGGCACAACAACAACCCGAAGGCTATGAAAGAGGCTTTGTAGAACCCAAACCCAAATCCTCGAATATTCAAAATGGATATGGCATTTTTGCTGCCAAAAATTCAACGTATTTAATTTATCGATATTAAAAACACGGACTATGAACGGGTTCAAACCTTTGTTACTTTTGCTACCTTTTTGGTGCATCACAACAATCAATGCACAACAAGCCTCTATCTTCGGTTTTTTAACCGATTCCCTAACGGGCGAAACCTTAGTAGGCGCGCATGTGCTTAACTATGAATTGGATGAGCAGCAAGAACGCATGACGCTCAATGGGACTTCGACCAATACTTATGGCTTTTATTCCCTTCCTGTAAAAAAAGGAATGATTCAATTAGAATTTTCAGCTATTGGTTATCAACCGAAAATCATTATTTTAGATATTCAAAAAGATACAACGGTGCATATTCCCTTGAATATTATGGAGTTGCAAACCGTTGAAATTAATGCCTCTAAATTCGACCATGTAACGCATGGAATGGTGCAATTACCGATTGAACGCCTCAAAAGTGTTCCAACACTGGCAGGCGAAGCCGATGTTTTAAAAGCACTTGCCTTAACTCCTGGTGTGAGTACTGGAACTGAAGGCACTTCAGGTTTGTATGTGCGCGGTGGCACACCCGACCAGAATTTAATCTTGTTAGATGGGGCGACCGTGTATAATACATCCCATTTATTTGGGTTTTTATCGGTTTTCAACCCAGAAGCCTTGAAAAGTGTTTCGCTTTTAAAAGGCAATTTTCCAGCTCGTTATGGTGGTCGATTATCATCTGTGGTGGATGTGACGATGAAGGAAGGGAATAATCAAGAGCGCAAAAGACAAGCCAGTATCGGCATTATTAGCTCGAATTTAAGTTGGGAAGGACCCATTGAAAAAGGAAAAAGTTCGTATATGATTGCAGGGCGTTCTGCTTATGCAGGTTTATTGTCGTTGCCCAGTTATTCCCTTTTTAAGTCGGGCAAGCTGAATTATTATACGAATTTTGGCATGTATGATTTCAATGCAAAAGTCAATTTTGAATTGGATAGCCGCTCCAAAATTTTTGTCAGTGGCTATATCGGTAATGACATTTGGGTCTCGCAATTTCGAGAAGGCAAAAAAATAAATAAATGGAACCTTTCTTGGGGTAATCAAACCGCTTCGGTGCGTTATCACCGTATTTTGAAAAACAACTTATTTTCAGATGTTTTATTGAATTTTAATCGGTTTAATTATGAAGTCACCAATGAGTATCAAGGCGATGCGAATTTGCAGGATTTGAAATACACCAATAGTTCTGCCGTTCAAGATGTTGCTTTCAAAAATAAATGGCAATTGGTGTTGCCTACGAGTGAAATCCAATTTGGGGTAGAGGTCAATACGCACCAATTTAAACCGAATTTTATCACCGTTCGGAGTGGAGTGGATACGAGTTCTTTAAACCAAATCCAAAAACCCGTTTCTGCGGCACTCTATGCCGAAATCAACAAACCTTTTTTAGATAAATTTCAATTTAATATCGGTTTTCGACAAGCGTTGTACCAAACCCAACAAAAAAAATATTGGTCTGCGGAACCACGCTTATCCATTCATTATCAACAAGATAGAGAATTGTCGTACGCACTTTCGGCAACTCGAATGAAACAATTTATTCATTTATTAACCACTTCAGGAGTCGGCTTTTCCAATGATGTATGGGTTCCCGCTACGAGCGATGTGCCACCGCAAGCCGCACAACAAATCGCATTGAGTGCCTCCAAAAAATGGAGCGATGCGCTATGGGAACTCCAAGTGGAGGCGTTTTACAAAACCATGGATGAACAAATTGATTATAGGCGCGGCATTCGTTTTTTCTTTAGTGAAAATGCCAGTTGGGAGCAAGCCATTGAGAAAAAAGGAATAGGCAGAGCTTATGGTTTTGAACTTTTTTTGCGAAAGCAAGCCATGGATTCGACTGAATGGAGTGGATGGCTTTCCTATACGTTGTCGAAAAGCGAGCGCAAGTTTGCGAACATCAATGACGGCACTTGGTATCCGCACCGTTATGACCGCCGACATCAATTATCAATTGTCGCCGAAAAACGGTTAAATCGCAAATGGACGTTTTCAACTAATTTTATCTTATCAACAGGACATGCTGTTACCATGCCCGATGTGGCTCATTTCAATTTAAAAGGCACTTTAGTACAAGAAATTTATGAAAAACGCAATAATCAACGAATGCCTTTGTACAATCGAATGGATATTGCTTTTGTTAAAAATTATCTAAGTAAAAAAAAGAAACAACCTCGAAAAGTGAGTTATTCGATTTATAATGTTTACGGGTATCCCAATGCTTTTGCATTAGATTATTTCGCAGGTGATATTTCGACAGGACATTTTTCAGAGAGCAGTACGATTGGTTTTAACGGAACTGCAAGCCGAAAATTACTCTTTTTAGTCATTCCTGGTTTCAACTATGCTATATCGTTTTGATTGCGTTGGGTCAATTGGAACGCGGATGACGCAGATAGGGCGGATTTTCAGCCCTATCTGCGTCATCCGCGTTCCAATTGACCCCATTGATATCCGATTATCGTTGTTTAGCCACAATGAATCGATGTAATAACGTTCTCAACCCTGCGCCTTCGGTCATCAATAAATAGATGCCATCCGTAAAACCAGCTACATCTAACTTGATTTGACGATTTTCAAACCGTTCTTCTGGCATTTCCCATACCATTTTGCCAAACGTATTGTAAATGCGTAACGCGCCCTTAGCACCCCCATAAGCATTTAAATCAATGGTTAATTCTTCACTCACAGGATTGGGATAAAGCTGAATTTGGTCTTTTAAAACCGAATAAGCGGCATTTTGAGACGCGCCGCCCGTCATCATAATGGTATAATCTTCCATTTCTCCAGAATCAACGGTATCGCAATAACCACCTGGTGCTTCATTTTGGCGCATCACAATACGCATGCGATACGGAACGCCCGAAATTAAATCCGATGGCATGTACATATAGGTATTTACTAAACTTTTGCCTTGCGAAGACCAAATGTTTTCAGCCAACGTAAAATGCCCATCTCTATCATAATCCATCCATACTTTCCAAAAAACATCGGTCGGCTGCGTCGCAAAACTGGGTTTTAATGCCAATTCAACCGCTTGACTTTTAGGAATTTTGAAGGCTTTATAAATAAAATTACCATATCCTTCTTGTCCAGAAGTATAAGTTGCATCCCCAAAACGCACGCTCGAAACCCAAACTTGATTGGTTATACCGCCTGCGGTACAGTAATTGACTTGATTCGTCGTTCCTAATGAAGAGGGTGGATCTGCATTTACATTCATAATATTTTCATCTGTAATGCTCATGGTATAATCTTCCACTTCTCCATTTTCATAAACATCACATGGATTGGAGAACAATTCGCGTTGCATGGCAACCCGTAATCGCGTATTACCCAAAGGGGCATTGGCAGGAATGGCGATTTCGACGCGCATTTTATCCGTTCCTATGTTGGAAAGCACCAGTTCACCCGCATCCCCAAAATCATTATCTTGATTAAAATCAATCCAAACGCGCCAATTCAAAGGATAGGATAACCAAGCATATTTAGGCGTAAGCTGTAAAACCGTTGTTTTACCCCGTTGAACGCGCATGATTTTATTGGTAAAATGGCCATAGCCTTCTTTAAAACTATTATGACTAAACGTTTCATTTTCAACCTTTTCTATCCAATTATGCCAAGGTTTGGTGCCTTTCGATTCGCAGTAATTATTGGAGGGCGGATTCCCACTCGTATTATTTCCCGAAACCGTAACCTTTACATAATCCGTTGCAATGTAGGCTTTGCCATGACTCAAACGAGTATCAGTGGCGGAAAAACGCAAGGTGTACGTGCCCGCAGCACTGAAATGAACTTGCGTGCTGCGATTAGATGCGTCCGAAAAGTTGACGGTACCCGTACCACTGACTTTTTCCCATTGTACCGCCATCGCATTATCTGGTGAACCATTGAGTTCTGTTAAACCTGTTAACGCAATCGATTGACCTACTTGGGTTGTTTTATCGGCACCTGCGTCTGCATAATGGGCTAAGGTGGTTTGAATCGGTGGAACGATCATGGACGGAAAATATTTTCTAAAAAACGCAAAACGACCTGTCCAATATTCTTCTGGATGCTCATGCCCCAATTGCGGTGCGTGTAAAACAAGGCTTTTTTGGCGTAATTGGGCAATCGCCGCGAAAGAAGTTGCCGCAGGAGTCACTTCATCTTGGTAGCCTACGATGGCAAAAGTGGCTCCTTGAAACCTTTTGGCAAAATAAACCGCATCATAATATTGGGCAGCAATGGCGGTTTGTGCTTCGGTATTAAAAATACGTCCTTGATTTAAATAATAGGGAAAACCACTGGCTTTGCCGATTTTAAAAGCCGAATGTTCACATAAGGCAGGATTGCTAATGGCAATTAATTTAATGCGGTCATCCAATCCTGCGGCACAAAGTGCCAAACCGCCGCCTTGACTCGTGCCAACTATCCCAATATCGGTTTTATTGAAATCAGGGCGTGTTTGCAAGTAATGAATCGTTTGAACAATGCCAAGTAATGCATATCGATAGTAAAACCCTGATTTATCAGTAATCCTATTGGGTTTATATGCATTCGGGTCTTTTAATTCGGGGTCGATATTATGCACACTCAGGCTCACCGAAATCGCTTTTCCTTGTTGCGGAATCATTTCATCTGGTGAACAAACACCCGCCGCATCACCATAAGAGGGTAGGGAGATAATCGCAGGAAAAGGACCTGCGCCCTCTGGAACGCTGATATATCCATAAACCCTGCGTCCTTCAATATTGCCCAAACTTAATTTATACGTTTTAAATCCATAACCTTGTCTGTAAAAACGAATTGCTGGATTCAGGGGGACATTATTAATTAATTTTTTTTGACTCGCCCAGAAAGCATCAAAATCGGCGGGTTCGGATTCGGCGGGAGCAATATTCATAGGCGAAAAAGCAGTAGAGGCGGTATGAGTCACTCCATTTTGGGTTACAGAACAAAAAACAACTCCTGCTTCAGTCGCTTGATAGGGTAGGAAGGCGGGTTGTCCTGCGTTGAGTGGGCGACTGCCTGTTAGGATAGGATTCGTTTTAGAATCATAGTAAATTTTGTACGTTGCATTTCCAGAGACCGTACTGGAAACAATGAAATTTGCCGTATTGCCTACTTGATAATTGGCAGTCGGTTTATCGGTGGTTATAGTGAGTTGTGCCTGCGCTGATGGCAGACAACATGCTAATAAAAAAGCGATTGAAAAAAAAGAGCGATGCAATACGCTTACGCTTGCAAGCATGATGTTCATAGACGTTTGTTTTGATTTTAAAACAAGATTATTTTAAGGATTCGAATCAATCGGTTTACAGTCAAAAAAATAGTATCATTTTAAATTCTTGGCGCAAAAATAATGGATTCGCTTCAATAAAGCATTGTTTTCATTTTTATTTAAAAGATATTTTTATTTAAAATGTTTTTTAAAT
>JBDLWG010000318.1:0-4035 GCA_039804385.1 Bacteroidota bacterium | reverse complement strand
TTCCGATTGTTCGGGAAGAGGTGATTGTGGATGAAGGTTATGCTAAGTCATTGATTATCAAGTCGGATGATAAAAGTGACCGGATTGGCTACATTTGGTTGCCGCGTTTTTACGCCGATTTCGATAAAGCGGATGGACATCAATGTTCCGAAGACGTAGCGAAAGAAGTGGAGAAATTGAAAAAAGAAAATGTTAAAGGTATCGTATTGGATTTGCGGAATAATGGTGGTGGTTCGTTGCGCGATGTGGTAACGATGTCGGGTTTGTTTGTGGAAAAAGGCCCGATTGTGCAAGTGAAAGATAAGGATGCGCGTCCACAAATTTTGCCTGATGACGATGAAACGGTGCAATATGACGGGCCATTAGTGATTATGGTGAACGAATTTAGCGCGTCTGCGTCTGAAATCATGGCAGCAGCGATGCAAGATTATGGACGTGCGGTGATTGTTGGGTCGAATACGTATGGAAAAGGGACAGTTCAACGCTTTTTTGATTTGGATAGAGCGATGCGCGGCAATGATGCGTTCAAACCGCTTGGACAAGTAAAAGTGACGATTCAGAAATTTTTCCGTGTGAATGGCGGTTCAACCCAATTGAAAGGCGTGCGACCTGATATTTTGTTGCCAGATAGTTATTCTGAAATCAAAGTGGGTGAGCAGGAAAATGAACATCCGATGCCTTGGACGCAAATTCAACCTGTACAGTACAGTCAATCCGTCGTAGATATGAAAAAAGTATCTAAATTGGCAGATGCAAGTGCGACGCGGGTGAAAAATAATGAAACGTTTAAATTGATTAGCGAAAATGCGTTGCGCATTAAAAATCAGAAAGACCGTTCTACTTATTCGTTGAATTTGAAAGAATTTAGAAGTACCGAGCAGAAATTGCGCGAAAATTCTAAAAAATATGAAGAAGCATTCAAGAAAAATGTAGGCGGCTTGGTGATTGAAAACTTGCCTGTGGATGCCGCAGCAATGGCGAAAGATTCTTCTAAAATCGTGCGCAATAACGAGTGGTTGAAAGACCGCAAACGCGATGTGCATTTAGCGGAAACGTTGAATATTATGAAAGACCTAATCCAAAACGCAACTTTTAAGACTGCTTCTAAGGATTAATTTCGAGAACCAATCCAAAAGGTCGGCGAGGTTGCAACCTCGCCGACCTTGATTCGATACGAATCAGTTGATTATCAATGACTTATATTTTGATAGTTTATTTTGATTCAAGTACTTAACTTGCGCCAAGCTCGTTTTTTTTAAAATACAAAATGGGGATACATGGCTATCATGTGTCTCTATTTTTTTGAAAACTCATTTTAAAAATATGAATAAAGCTATTTTTTTAGACCGCGATGGCGTTTTGAACCATGATAAAGTGGATTATGTCTATACCATTGCCGAATTTAAAATCTTTGAAGGCGTGAAAGAAGCGTTGATGTTATTCAAAAAGGAAGGTTTTAAACTCATTGTCATTACGAATCAATCGGGTATTGCCAAAGGAATTTATGAGCCAAAAGATGTATATGCTTGTTTTGATTATCTGCAAGCAGCAACGGGGCATTTGATTGATGAAATGTATTTTTGTCCACATCATCCGAAATTCGACCAAGTTTGCAAGTGTCGAAAACCGGGTAATCAAATGATTTTAGACGCGATGTTGAAATACGATATTGATCCGTCCCAATCGTACATGATTGGCGATGCGCAACGCGATATTACCGCAGGCATTTATTCGGGCGTAACGACCATTCATATCCATAATGGGAAAGAATGGGTTGAAAATGCTCACTTTAGTTTTCCGAATCTATGGGCTGCGGCGAAATTTATAGTGGTTTCAGCGTAAGGTTCGGAAACCCAAATTGAGTTCTCTTGAAATTTGGGTCGTATAACGTTTGGAGGGTTTCAAACCCTCCAAACATTGTTGTCGGTTATTTAAATTGAACTACTTATACTTTTAAAATAAAATCCCAATCGCTATAAATCGTTGATAAATTGACGCTGTACGCGTTCCAATTTACCTTAATTGAAGTCATTAAATTTAAAGGATCGACAACAACGTTTGGAGGGTTTCAAACCCTCCAAACGTTATATTCTATTGAAAATCAACATTTTAGCATCTATGCTTTTTGTCGATTTTTTTTAACTACTTACATATTTTTGATAATTTCATCTGCAAATTCGCTGCATTTCAATTTCGTCGCGCCTTCCATCAATCGCTCAAAATCGTAGGTGACGCGTTTGCCTGCAATTGATTTTTCGATACCTTCAACGATTAACTCTGCGACTTTGCCCCAACCCATGTATTCAAACATCATCACGCCTGACAAAAGGAGCGAACTTGGATTCACCATATCCAAATCTGCATATTTGGGAGCCGTTCCATGAGTTGCTTCAAACAACGCATGACCCGTCACGTAATTGATATTCGCGCCCGGTGCAATGCCGATACCGCCGACTTGTGCCGCAAGCGCATCGGATAAGTAATCACCATTCAAATTCAAGGTAGCAATCACATCAAAATCCGTTGGACGCGTCAATACTTGTTGCAACGCAATATCCGCAATCGCGTCTTTGACCAACAATTTGCCTGCTGCCAAAGCTGCTTTTTGCGCCGCATCTGCTGCTGCACCACCACTTGCCGCCTTGATGCGGTCGTATTCCGTCCAAGTAAACACTTGGTCGCCAAACTCAGCTTCTGCCAAGGCGTAACCCCAATCGCGGAAACCACCTTCTGTAAACTTCATAATATTGCCTTTATGCACAATCGTCAACGACTTGCGCTTGTGCAACAATGCGTATTCGACTGCCGAACGTACCAAACGCTCCGTTCCCATCTTAGAAACGGGCTTGATGCCGATACCCACCATTACATCTTTGTCTGTATCTTTCAAACGCGCATCTTTGGCATAATCTTTCACTTTTTGCACGGTGCCGAAACGGATTTTATCAAAGGCTTTGGGGAAATTCTTTTTCAAAAATTTCAACACCGTATCTGCCTCTTCCGAACCTGCTTTCATCTCAATCCCTGCATAAATATCTTCCGTATTTTCGCGGAAAATGACCATATCGACCAATTCGGGTTGTTTGACGGGCGAAGGAACGCCTGTGAAATACCGGACAGGGCGCAGACACACGTATAAATCCAATTTCTGACGCAAAGCTACATTCAACGACGTGATGCCGCCGCCCACTGGAGTCGTCAACGGACCTTTGATGGCTACCAAATACTCATTAATGTCCGTAATCGTTTCATCAGGCAACCAATTACCTGTTTGTTTAAACGCTTTTTCGCCAGCTAAGACTTCTTTCCAAACGATTTGCTTTTTGCCTTTAAATGCTTTTTCCACCGCAGCGTCAAATACGCGCACAGATGCTTTCCAAATGTCACGTCCAGTGCCATCGCCTTCGATGAACGGTATGATGGGGTCATTCGGTACTTTGAGTTTGCCGTTTTTAATCGTAACTTTTGAACCTGTCATTTTTAATCCAATGGGTTGAATGATTATTTTTTAAATATTTTACACGCTTCTTAAAGCGGCACAAAATTACAATTTGGATTCGTCTTTTTGCCTACTTTCCGTGAAAACGATTAAAAAATTAGCTTTTTTTGGCACTTTCGACCCTTTTCGGAAGGATTGGAACACAAATAACGCGGATTAGGCAGATTTTCAAAAAAATCCACTCGAGCAAAAGTTGCGTCCAGTTTAAAACTGGACGCAACTGAGCGTTCTAATTTCGAGCATAAGTTGCGTCCAGTTTCAACTTGACGCAACTTATCGCTCTCAATTCGGGCAAAAGTTGCGTCAAGTTTCAAACTGGACGCAACTTATCGCTCTCAATTCGGACAAAAGTTGCGTCCAGTTTCAAACTGGACGCAACTTAGAATTTATAATTTATTCTGTGGGTAATGGATAGGGTTGCAACCCTATCCATTACCCACAGAATAATTGTTGGCAATAAAATCATTCTACAAAACAAAAAAGGTGCGTAGCACCGCAACATTTGTAGAAAAACGATCGACAAACCCTATTAAAAG
>JBDLWG010000317.1:0-2533 GCA_039804385.1 Bacteroidota bacterium | reverse complement strand
TTACCAACCGTTGATTTGCCACAATCCCAACTGCCCAACCATTGATACGCGCATAGGCACACAAAATCGTTTTGCCATAATTTTCTTTGTAAAAGGTCAGTTCAGAATCATCCACCAATCGCTCTAAAATCGACACCATATTATAAGGTTTCGCATTATTCTCTGGAAAAATTTGATATAATTCTTTAATATCAAATTTCGGTGCGACAGGTGCAATTCTATCAAAACCTGTTTTGGGAAAAGCACCAAATTTGGAAACTAATTTTTTAATCGTATCCAAACACGTTTTATCATCAGGCATTTGATAATCCGTTACGCCCGAAATTTGGGATTGCGTTCGCGCACCGCCCAACGTTTCTTTATCGGTATCTTCCCCAATCGCCGCTTTCACCAAATAAGGTCCCGCTAAAAAAATCGAACCCGTGCCTTCCACAATCAAGGCTTCATCGCTCATAATCGGCAAATACGCACCGCCCGCCACACAACTGCCCATAATTGCCGCAATCTGAGGAATCCCCAAAGCGGACATTTTCGCATTATTGCGAAAAATACGACCAAAATGTTCTTTATCGGGGAAAATTTCATCCTGCATGGGCAAATAAACCCCCGCAGAATCCACCAAATAGATAATCGGCAACCGATTTTCCATTGAAATCTCTTGCGCCCGTAAGTTTTTTTTGCCTGTTATGGGAAACCATGCACCCGCTTTCACAGTCGCATCATTCGCCACAACAATACATTGACGATTTTGAACATACCCAATCACCACCACTACCCCACCCGCAGGGCAACCACCATGCTCTTTATACATTTCAAAACCTGCAAAAGCACCCATTTCAAGGCGTTCCGCATGAGGGTCAAGGAGGTAATCAATGCGTTCTCGCGCCGTTAATTTACCTTGTGCATGCTCTTTTTCCAATTTTTTAGTGCCGCCACCCTTGAAAATCGTTTCCAAACGGCGGTGATTGCTCGAAATAGCGATTTTCATCGCATCTTCATTTCGAGCGCGTTCCAAATCTGTCATATCTATTTTTTTACGAAAAAAAGTAATGTGAAATAAACTTGCGGCAAGTTTGAACTTGCCGCAAGTTATGCTCGAAGTTTATTTACAAGCCATTTAGAAACGTTATTTATTAATAACGATACCACCAATTTCCAAACATTCGGCGGTCGAGTATCAATTGCAAATTGTACCAAACCATACTCAATACCACTCCAAGCCAAACATATTTCCAAATATTCGCAGGAAAAATACCGACAACCCGTTCAAATTGAGCTAAATCAGAACTCGGTCCGACATTAAAATCTTGAATGATATACACGACACTTGCAATGCCAAAAAACATTAATGCTGCCCCTGGCCACTCGGAACGCCGTGCAATAAAATACAATGCCGCCGCAAAAATCAATAATATTACGGTCGATTGCATATTTTGAAACCAAAAAACGCCTGCAAAAACCATGACACCCGCTAAAAATTGAAGGGTGATACGGTGATATTCATCAATACGCGCTCCAATATAAAACAATAAGTTACCAAAAATAGCACTTCCAATATAACCACCCATCAAGGTAATTGCAGGGCTGCCGCCAATCGTATGCGTCACGCCACTGCCATCTGGATTGACCGTCAAACTTTTAACGCTTCCGCCTGAGATGACCGCACCAAACGCATGTCCAAATTCGTGCAAAAACGTCACCAATAAGGTGATAGGATAAAGCAATGTGTTTCCAATTTCACCGCCCATATAGCGTATCATAAAATACACCAAAAAAACGGCAAAGATTTTTACAAACGAATTATTTCTCATTAGATTTTTTTGTTTTTTATAAATGATTTTAAATCAATTCAATCGGATACGCGGGTCAAGCAAAGCATACAGCACATCCACAAAAACATTCATCACCACAAAAACCAATGCTGTAAATAAAACAGAACCCAACACCACAGGTATATCAAAATTAAGTAATGCCGTCACCGTAACTTGTCCTAAACCATTGTAACTAAACACGCTTTCCACAAAAAACGCGCCCGCCAATAATCCTGCAAACCAACCCGAAATAGCGGTCGCAACAGGATTTAAAGCATTGCGTAAAGCGTGTTTAAATATAACATTTTTTTTGCGTAAACCTTTTGCTGTAGCCGTTCTGACGTAATCTTGGGTTAAAACATCCATCATCGTGCCGCGTGTGAGTTGTGTTATCAAGGCTACAGGGCGAATCCCTAATGCCATCGCAGGTAAAATTAAGTTTTTCCAAACGGTTCGGTTATCGCCAAAATCGTCTAATTCAAAAAGGCTACCTTGTATGTTTAAACCCGTCCAATCCGATAACCAATAACCACCAATCAAAGCCAGCATCATCGCAACAATATAACTCGGTAAGGAATAACCCATTACAGATGCAACAATGGCAGATGTATCAAATACAGAGCCTGGTTTCAAGGCTGCTGCTACCCCCAAAAGAATCCCCAGAAACGTCGCAATCAGCATACTCGCTAACGCTAAAACAGCCGTTTGTGGTATCGCACTAC
>JBDLWG010000316.1:0-3434 GCA_039804385.1 Bacteroidota bacterium | reverse complement strand
TACAAATGTTGCGGTGCTACGCACCTTTTTATTTTACAAAATGGCTTTAATGCCGATTTTCTACAAATGTTGCGGTGCTACGCACCTTTTTATTTTACAAAATGGCTTTAATGCCGATAATTATTCTGTGGATAATGGATAAGGTTGCAACCTCGCCGACCTTGATACGATGCGAATATGCTGATTTTCAACTATTTACGTTTTGATAGCTTATTTCGAATCAACTACTTACGGAGAGGTACTTTTGAAAATTAAATCAAAGCCTAAACCAACCCTTTCTCCTTTTTCCCGTAGCGTTCGACCCTCAAATCAGCTTGCGCTTTATGTCCCGCAAATCCCTCAATTTCGCACAACCGCGAGCAATAACTGCCCACTAAAACACTTGCTTCATCAGTTAATACTTTTTGATAGGTACACGTTTTAATGAATTTACCGACCCACAAACCACCTGTGTAACGCGCTGCTTTTTTGGTTGGTAAGGTATGATTGGTACCAATTGCTTTATCTCCGTAAGCAACATTGGTCCGATTTCCAAGAAACAAAGCGCCGTAATTTTGGAGCTTTTGAAGAAAATAATCAGGATTTGCGGTATTGATTTGGACATGTTCATTGGCGATTTCGTCCGAAACCGATACCATTTCTTCCAAAGTGTCCACCAAAATAACCACACCACAATCTCGCCAAGCCACACTCGCAATATCGGCAGTGGATAAAGTGGTCAATTGATGCTGAATTTCGGCTTCAATGCCCATCGCCAATGCTTTGCAATTGGTCAACAAAACGGCAGGTGAATTGGGCCCATGTTCGGCTTGTCCGAGCAAATCGGTAGCAGCTTGCACAACATCGCACGTTTCGTCGGCAATCACCATTGTTTCCGTTGGTCCGGCGAGCAAATCAATGCCAACGATACCGAATAATTGGCGTTTTGCTTCTGCAACGTATTGATTACCAGGTCCGACAATCATATCTACTTTTTCCATTCCAACGCAACCAAAAGCCATTGCCGCCATTGCTTGAACGCCGCCGAGAATGTAAATTTCGTCCGCACCTGCAAAATACATCGCCGCAACGGTTTCCGCAGGCGGCATTTTCGTCTTCGGGTCGGGCGGCGTACAAGCAATAACGCGCTTGACACCCGCCACTTTTGCCGTCAAAACGCTCATGTGCGCCGACGCAACCATCGGATAACGTCCGCCCGGAACATAACAACCAACACTACTTACAGGTATGTTTTTATGCCCCAAAATAACACCAGGGATGGTTTCAATCTCAATATCGTGAATGGTGGATTTCTGGATTTGGGCAAAACGACGAACCTGTGCTTGCGCCCACTTGATATCTTCGATGGTGTTTTCGGGAATCGTCGAAATAATTGCCTGAATTTGAGTATCCGATAATCGGAAAGATTTTGGATTCCAGTTGTCAAATTTTTCGGAAATGGCTCTAATTGCGGCATCACCATGCTGTTGCACGTCGGTCAAAATGCCTTCCACAACTTGACGGGTTTTGGTTTGATTGGCAAATGAATCGGCTTCAGTAATGCCTTTTTTGATATAAACGACTGCCATTGTTATATTTTAATTAAATTTTTAAGATGTTGAAAATATACTTATCCTAAATAAAAGAACGAAATATCGTAGGGACAGGTCGTGACCTGTCCGATTTCAATCATTGATAATTCATTGATAATAAATGAATTATCAATGATTAAAATCGGACAGGTCACGACCTGTCCCTACGAATGATTTCGTGTTCCATTAAGGTATAGAGAAAATAGACCTCTGTATTTTTAGTTTTCAGAGCCATTTCGGTGCTTTCGGATAATCTTCGCCGACAATAAAGTAAGCAAATCCGAAATCTTTCGCTGTAATGCTGCGAATGGAACCCTTCGGAAAGGTGAAAATATCGCCATTTTTTAAAGTAGCGGACAAGCGTTCGCCATTGTGCTCGCACGTAATTTGAAATTTACCGCGATGCACCAACAGGACTTCTACTTCTTCGCGGCTGTATTTGCCCGTTTGTCCTTCGCCGTCCGCTTGCAAGGCATAAACATTAAATTGATCGCCATTGTGATCGCCTTGCTTGACGTGAAATTGATGTCCTTCGCTGTCCATGGGTCCCAACACATCAATCCATTTTAACATATCAGGCGATTTATTGGGAAACCCTGCGTAAGTTGAAGCTTTGTAAGAACCGACTTTTCCGACATGTGCGCTCATTTGTTCGGGCGTGTATTGGTCGAAAGTTTGCAGTTCTGCAGCCGTCAAAGGTGCTTTGGGTTTCATGCCTTCGGGAATGGTTTCGCCGATTGTCGTGTCCACCAATTTGCCATTTTCCAACAAAACGAGTCCATGACCTTGCGCTTCTTCAATGACTCTTGGCAACCAAATCACGCCGCCACCCGCATTGTCGTGTCCTAAAATCGAGAAAATCATCCCGTATTCGTCGCCCACATTTTCAAATCCGCGAAACATATTGGTTGGCAACGAAATAATATCGCCAGGATGCACCACCACATCCGATTGACAATCGTTGTTCCAATAAAACCGCCAATGACCACTGTAAACCATGAAAACCTCGGCGGTAAAATGGGAATGTGGCGAGTTTTTGATACGCGGCGGTTGCCCCGCCGCACCAACACAAAAGCCGTGCAATTCCGTCAAATTGACGCGCTGATGTTTGCTTTCCGATACCCCGCCGCCGATGATGCTGTAATTGTCTTTGCGGTGGCTGCCTGGGGTTTTGGCATCAATAAATGCAGCTTTGCAAGGCATCAAATCTTTAAATCGGATAAGCCTTTGTTTGAGTGATACAACTGTCATGTGATGAATGATGAATTATGAATTGTATAAATCGTTGATTTTTAATTATTTGCAATAATTCAGGATATTCAACCTGAAAATCAATAAATTTCTGAAAAAAGAGACCCTCCGTATTTTGACCCATTATTAAGTAGTTGAAGTAAAAGAATCGCCAAAAACCTATAAGGTTTAGAAACGACGGATAATCCAATACTTAAACCTATAAGGTTTTTCAAACCTTATAGGTTTAGAAACGACGGATAATCCAATACTTAAACCTATAAGGTTTTTCAAACCTTATAGGTTTAGAAACGATGGATAATCCAATACTTAAACCTATAAGGTTTGAAAAACCTTATAGGTTTTTGGCGATTCTTTTACTTCAACTACTTACGCCGCATGGATTTGGCACAACACATCAAATCCGTCAAAAACAAGCCATTCTTCCACAATTTTTCCATTTTTAACGATAAAATGACTGATGCCCATCACCACAATAGGTTTGCCACTCGGTGCGCCAAAAAAACCTTCGCCCGTGTGATTGCCGATGATTTTCCAACGGGCAGCCACTTCCGTTTCGTCCGTTTTTTCGTTACACGTAATGCGTTCTAAATGCACTGCTGCATCGGGAAA